>NZ_LSIX01000035.1:0-2103 GCF_001556475.1 Methylobacterium sp. CCH5-D2
GGGGTGCGGCGGCACGCAAGCCGCCGGGGCCCGGCGGGACCGAGGCGGAGCGCCAACGCCTTCTCAAGATCTTCGCCGCGGCCGGGGCCGGTCAGGAGTGACGATCCTGCGTCCATCATTCCGCCGGGGCTGAACCGATGGCCATCGACGCCTCAAGCGTGGGCTTCCTGGCGGCCTTCGCGGCCGGCGCCGTGTCGTTCCTATCGCCCTGCGTGCTGCCCCTCGTTCCGGGCTACGTGTCGTACGTCGCGGGGCAGTCGGCCGCCGGCGAGCGCGACAGCCTGCGCACGCTCGGCCTGAGCCTTTGCTTCGTGCTCGGGTTCACGACCGTCTTCGTCGCGTTCGGCGCGGGGGCGAGCGCGCTCGGCTTCGCCCTGCTCGCCCATCGCGAGGCGCTGAACCTCGCCTCGGGCTTGCTGGTGATCCTGTTCGGCCTGTTCACGGCCGGTCTGCTGCGGCCCGCCTGGCTGCAGCGTGAGCTGCGCTGGCACGGCGATCCGCCGGGTCAGGGGCCCGTCGCCGCCTATCTCCTCGGAACGGCCTTCGCCTTCGGATGGACCCCATGCATCGGTCCCGTCCTCGGTGCCATCCTGGCAGTCACGGCCTCCTCGGCCGCGGGCAAGGGCGTCGCCCTGCTCACCGTCTACTCGCTCGGGCTTGGCGTGCCGTTCGTGGCGGCGGCCCTTTTCCTGTCAGGCTTCGTCGCGCGCCTTCGGACCCTACGCTGGTTCGGTCGTGCGCTTCAGCTCGTCGGCGGGGGCGTGATGGTGGCGATGGGGCTGCTGATGGTGACCGACCGCATGAGCGCCGTGGCTTCCCTCCTCGTGGAGGCCTTCCCCGTGCTTGGGCGGATCGGTTGAGGCATGGTCCTCCGCAGGCGTGCTGTTGAGCATGCGACTGCAGGCTGCCACGAGCGTGAGCCGACCCTTGTTGAAGAACAAGATTCGGCACTATCCTGGGTAAGCCGCGCGCATCGCCGCGAGGGCCTCAGGGGCGTGGGCCGAACAGGATCACCGTCATGCCGACGAGGCAGATCGCACCGCCCGTAACGTCCCATCGGTCCGGACGGTAGCCTTCCGCACCCCATAGCCAGAGGATGGCCGCCACGATGTAGATGCCTCCGTAGGCCGCATAAGCCCTGCCTGCCGCCTCGCTCTCGACTAAGGTAAGCAGGTAGGCGAAGAGCGCAAGCGATGCCATGCCGGGGAGCAACCAGAGGGGTGATCTGTCCAGGCGCAGCCAGGCCCAGAACGCGAAGCATCCAACGATTTCGGCGAGGGCCGCGCCCGCATAGGCGAGGAAGGTCGTCATTTCTGAGTGGTCTCGTTGCTCTTGAAGTCTGTCAAGCTTGCAATGCGAGGTCCGCGATCCTGATAGGACTGCCGCTGGTTCGCGTGGTGCTCACGGATACTGTTCGGCGACCTGCCGGAACAGAGCGGCGCCACCGTCGTCCTCGTCATGGCTGACCGGCGCCGTGGCGCGGGCGCCGCCGAAGCGCGCATAGAGGGCCGGAAGTACGACCAGGGTCAGCATGGTGGCGCTGATCAAGCCGCGGATGAACACGGTCGCGAGCGGCTTCTGGACCTCCGTGCCGGTCCCCGCCGCCAGCGTCACCGGGACGAACCCGAGCGAGGGCAACAAGCGCGGTCATGGCGTCCTTCAGGATGGCGATCAGCGCCGGCACGAAGGTCAGCGACAGGACGAAGGCGGCAACGAGCGCGATGATGACGGTCGGCGCCATCGGCTCGAACATCTTGCCCTCGACCCTGGCCACGCCCGGCACGGTCTTGATCTGCGGCCGGACGATCCATTCCTGGAAGGTCCGCAGGTAGGCGGCCTTCTCCAGCTCCGTCCTCAGCCCCAGTCCCTCAGGTGTCAGGTATCTGTCGTCCGATTGCCAGCCCGGTTCGCCTAAACACGACGCCTTCCACGCGTCGGGCGCCGTGTAGCGCACGGTCCACATGAATATCTCGTCGAGGCCGGTCATGATCGGCCCCATATGAGGCTGGAATTCGGACGGCCGCCCCTCGCGCGCCTCGCCTAGGCGCTCCACCAACTGGCGGCGGGCGAAGTAGACCTTGACCTGTCTCTTATACACATCTC
>NZ_LSIX01000355.1:0-1473 GCF_001556475.1 Methylobacterium sp. CCH5-D2
CGGGCAGGCCGCGCGCCTTAAAAAGGGCCGAAAAGCGCAGGACTTCCCGGAGCGGACGATCGCGGCGGCGCGCATCCGCGGCGGCCCCGTCCGCACGTGGCCCCATCCGCGCCGGACCATCGCGGCGGCACCAGGACACATCACCCGCATGAGCGTCGACGAGGTCAAGCAGGGCGAGCGGATCCGCGGGCTCGTGGATTTCGCGCAGCGCTCGCT
This sequence comes from Methylobacterium sp. CCH5-D2, assembly GCF_001556475.1. Taxonomy (NCBI): domain Bacteria; kingdom Pseudomonadati; phylum Pseudomonadota; class Alphaproteobacteria; order Hyphomicrobiales; family Methylobacteriaceae; genus Methylobacterium; species Methylobacterium sp. CCH5-D2. The sequence continues at coordinate 217 of NZ_LSIX01000355.1, forward strand.
GACGGAGCTGCGCCGCGGCGCGGAGACGATCGAGCCGATCCCCACGAAGCGCGGCCGCGCCCTGGTGCAGCAGGCGCGCGCACGCCTCGCCTGGACGCGCCTGCCCGGCCTCAGGCCGCCGGACACCCGCCCCGTCAGCTACACCCGCATGCTGCTCTGGCGCTTCGGCCTGTTCGTGGCGCTGCCGACCGCGGTGGTCGGCCTCTACCTCTTCGTCTTCGCCTCGAACCAGTACATCGCCGAGGCGAAGTTCGCGGTGCGCGGCAACGTCGAGCCGATGGAGCACTCGAACCTCGGCGAGTTCAGCGCGCTGATCCAGAAGCACAACAGCCAGGACAGCTACATCGTCCGCGACTTCATCCGCAGCCAGACGCTGGTCTCGGCGCTGGAGAAGAGCGTCGGCCTGTCGAAGATCTTCTCGCGCGGCGAGGCCGACTTCTGGGCCCGCTACAGCGACCCGCAGCCGGTCGAGGTGCTGACCAAGTACTGGCGCCGGCAGGTCGAGGCGCATATCGACGCGATCTCGGGCGTGATCCAGCTCACGGTGCGGACCTTCACGCCGCAGGACTCGCTCACCATCGCGCAGGAGGTCATCACCCGCGCCGAGCGCCTGATCAACGAGATCTCGAGCCGGGCCCAGGCCGACATGCTGGTCCAGTCCCAGAAGGACGCCGACGTGGCGCAGGCCCGGCTGCGCGAGGCGCATCTCGCCCTCCAGCGCTTCCGCAACAGCTGGGGCATCATCGACCCGGTGAAGGCCGCGGAATCGACGATGACGACGATGCTCACGCTGCGCCGCGACAAGATCAAGGCCGAGAACGACCTCCAGGTGCTGCGCGCCTCGAACCTCGACGAGAAGTCGCGCTCGATCCAGGTGCTGGTGGCCAACGTGGCGGCCATCGACCAGCAGATGCGCGACCTCCAGGGCCAGCTCACCCGCGACGTCGGCCAGTCCGGCTCGCCCACCATGGCCAACGCGCTCTTGGAATACGAGGGCCTGATGGTGGAGCGCACCATCGCCGAGAAGCTGCACGAATCGGCCAGCAACCTGCTCGACCGCGCCCGGGTTTCGGCGGGCAAGCAGCACATCTTCCTGGCGGTGATCGAGCAGCCGGCGCTGCCGACCGACAGCCTCTACCCGCACCGGGGCCGCGCCCTGTTCGTGACCTTCTTCTGCTGCGTGCTGGTGTTCTGCTCGTTCTCGCTGATCCTCAGCGGCATCCGCGACCAGCGGGTCTGAGGCGCGCTCCCCCTGCG
>NZ_LSIX01000356.1:0-4004 GCF_001556475.1 Methylobacterium sp. CCH5-D2
GGCGGCGCCGACGCGGCCTTCGCGCGGGCCGAGCCGATCCTGCGCCAGATGGGCAAGGCCGTGTTCCATTGCGGCGCGGCGGGCGCGGGCCAGGCCGCCAAGATCTGCAACAACATGATCCTCGGCATCTCGATGATCGGCGTGTGCGAGGCGTTCGCGCTGGGGGAGAAGCTCGGGCTCTCGGAACAGGCCCTGTTCGACGTGGCCTCCGTCTCCTCGGGCCAGTGCTGGTCGCTCACCAGCTACTGCCCGGTGCCCGGGCCCGTGCCCGCATCGCCCGCCAACACCGACTACCGCCCCGGCTTCGCCGCCGCCCTGATGCTGAAGGACCTGCGCCTTGCCCAGGCCGCCGCCGCCACGGCCGGCGCCGCGACGCCGCTCGGCGCCGAGGCGGCACAGCTCTACGCCCTGTTCGACGCGCTCGGGCACGGGGGCGAGGACTTTTCCGGCATCATCCGTATGCTGCGCGGGACCATGGCGGGAGACGCGGGCCGATGAGCTACGAGACCATCCTCACCGAGACGCGCGGGCGCGTCCTGCTGATCACGCTGAACCGCCCGAAGGCGCTCAACGCCATCAACCGGCAGCTCACGGGCGAGGTCATCGACGCGGTGACCCGCGCCGACGTCGATCCGGAGATCGGCTGCATCGTCATCACGGGATCCGAGAAGGCCTTCGCGGCCGGCGCCGACATCAAGGAGATGCAGGCGGCGACCTACGCCGAGATGTACGCGGGCGACCGCTTCGCCGACTGGGAGCGCTTCACGGCGGCGCGCACGCCCGTCATCGCGGCGGTTTCGGGCTACGCGCTCGGCGGCGGCTGCGAGCTCGCCATGATGTGCGACTTCATCCTGGCCGCCGACACGGCGCAGTTCGGCCAGCCCGAGATCAAGCTCGGCGTGATGCCGGGCATCGGCGGCAGCCAGCGCCTCACCCGGTTCGTCGGCAAGTCGAAGGCCATGGAGATGTGCCTGACGGGCCGGATGATGGACGCGGCCGAGGCCGAGCGCGCGGGCCTCGTCTCCCGCGTGCTGCCGGCCGCGGAACTCCTGGGGGAGGCGATGCGGGTCGCCGAGATCGTCGCCTCGATGTCGCTGCCGATCGCCCAGATGACGAAGGAAGCGGTCAACCGCGCCTACGAGACCACGCTCACCGAGGGCGTGCGCTTCGAGCGCCGGGTCTTCCACGCGATGTTCGCCACGCAGGACCAGAAGGAGGGCATGGCCGCCTTCGTGGAGAAGCGGCCGGCCAGATTCACGCACGGATAGAGGGCTGATCCGCTGCCCTGAGCGGTAACGGCTCCACCACAGAACGACCTTGGGAGATTGCGCCGATGCCGAGCTTTCGCGAGGCCCGAGACCTGCTGCTCGCACACCGCACCGACTACGAGGCGGCCTATGGCGGCTTCCGCTGGCCGGACCCGGTACCCTTCAACTGGGCGCTCGACTGGTTCGACGCGGAGCTGGCCGGCGATCCGGAGAGCCGCGACCGCGCGGCCCTCAGGATCGTGGAGCCCGCCGCCGGCACGGACGTCGCGCTGACCTTCGGGGAACTCGGCCGCCGGTCGAACCAAGTCGCCAACCATCTGCGCGGACTGGGCCTCCGGCGCGGCGACCACCTGCTCCTGCTGCTCGGCAATGTGCCGGCGCTCTGGGAGACGATGCTGGCCGCGATGAAGCTCGGCGCGGTGGTCATCCCCGCCACCACGCTCCTCACCGGTGAGGAGCTCGCCGACCGGCTGGAGCGCGGGCGTCCCCGGATGATCGTGGCCGGCCCCGAGCAGATCGAGCGCTTCGCCGGGCTCGACACAGCGGGGATCCTGCGCGTCGTCGTGGGTCCGGAAGCGGATGGTTGGACCGCCTACGAGGCGGCGTCCACAGAGTCCGAAACCTTCGCGCCGGACGGTCCCACGGGCGCGGACGACCCGCTGCTCCTCTACTTCACCTCCGGCACCACCGCGAAGCCGAAGCTGGTGCGCCACAGCCACCGCTCCTACCCGGTCGGCGCCCTCTCGACCATGTACTGGCTCGGGCTGCAGCCCGGCGACGTGCACTGCAACGTCTCCTCGCCCGGATGGGCCAAGCACGCGTGGTCCTCGTTCTTCGCCCCCTGGAACGCGGGCGCGACGATCCTGGTGGTCAACCAGGCGCCGTTCAACGCGCGGGTGCTGCTCGACGCGGCCGCGAAGTACGGCGCCACCACCCTGTGCGCGCCGCCGACCGTCTGGCGCTTCGTGATCCAGGAGGATCTCTCCGCGTGGACGCTCGCGCTGCGCGAGGTCTGCGCGGCGGGCGAGCCGCTCAACCCCGAGATCATCGAGCGGGTCGGCGAGGCCTGGGGCCTCACCGTGCGCGACGGCTACGGCCAGACCGAGACCACGGCGCTCGTCGCCAACACGCCGGGCCAATCGGTCCATCCGGGCTCGATGGGCCGGCCGCTGCCGGGTTACCGGGCGCGGGTGCTCGACCTCGACGGCCAGCCCGCCAGCGAGGGCGAGGTCTGCCTCGCGCTCGAGGACGAGCGCCCGGCCGGGCTGATGCAGGGCTACGACGACGGTGCGGGCCGGCTCTCGGGGGCCGACGGCGCGCTCTACCGCACGGGCGACGTCGCCTTCCTCGACGCGGAGGGGCGGTTCACCTTCGTCGGGCGGGCGGACGACGTGTTCAAGTCCTCCGGCTACCGGATCAGCCCGTTCGAGCTGGAGAGCGTGCTGATCGAGCACCCGGCGGTGGCCGAGGCCGCGGTGGTGCCCGCGCCCGACCCGATCCGACACACGGTGCCGAAGGCCTACGTGACGCTGGTGGGCACGGCCGAGGGCGGGCGCGCGACCGCACTCGACATCTTCCGCTTCACCAACGCCCGGCTCGCGCAGTTCAAGCGCCTGCGCGGCGTCGAGTTCGTGGAGGAGTTGCCGAAGACGATCTCCGGCAAGATCCGCCGGGTGCAGCTGCGCCGCCTGGAGCACGAGGGCCGCACCGACGACCCCTTCCGCGGCGCGGCCTTCACGCAGGCGGATTTCCCGGAGCTTCGCGAGGGCAAGAAGCCGGACTAGGTTGCGGGACCTCCCTCCCCGTCATGCGGGGAGAGGGGGTGCTCGGGCTCAGAACCCGCAGGCCCGGTAATAGGCCTCGAGGTTCAGCACCGGCGGGCGCGGCGACGGCGCCAGCGGCGGCGGATCGCGCAAAGCCAGCAGCGCGTCGAGCAGCACCTTCGCGTCCCGCGTCGGCGGGATCAGGTGGCCGCCGCCCTCCGCGCGGATCCGCTCGGCCGGCGCGCCGAGGTCGAAGGCCACGGCCGGGTAGCCGGCGGCGCGGATTTCCGAGAGCACGTAGGAGTAGGTCTCGGGCCAGACGCTCGGCAGGAACACGACGTCCGGATCCGCTTCCGTGAGCAGCGCCGGCAGATCCTCCGGAGCGTAGAGGCCGGTGACCGCGGCATTGCCGAGGCGCAGGAGGCGCGGCGTGTCGATCGTGTGGCCGACCACCGTAAGGAAGAGCGGCGCCCGCTCGCGCGCCGCCTGCTCGCAGAGCCGCAGCAGGATCTCGTAGCCCTTGTGCTCGGCGATGGCGCCGACGACCGCGACGTGGAGCGGGGCGCCCGCCGCGCGGTGGCGCCGCGGCCGGTCCGGCGCCGGCCCCGGTCCGGCCTCCGGGTGCGGCACGACGGCGATGTTCGTCAGGCCGAAACGCCGGGCGTAGCGCTCGGCCGTGTCCCGCGAGGGCGCGAGGAGTGCGCGGGCGCCGCGCAGAAGCCGTTCGTTGAAGGCGAGGAAGCCCGGCATGTCGGACCGGATCAGCCCGCCCTGGTCGCCGAAATCGTAGTCGAGGTCGCCCTCGACGCAGATCTGGCAGACCTGCGGGGGCGGCTCGCCGCAGTAGAAGCGCCGCCCGTCGGTGAGGTTCACCCGCGGGCAGTACCACTGGAAATCGTGCAGCGTCACCGCGTAGGGCCGGCGCCCGTCGAGGAGCCCCGCCAGCACCCCGCCGGTGAGAAACAGGCGGGAA
>NZ_LSIX01000357.1:0-302 GCF_001556475.1 Methylobacterium sp. CCH5-D2
GTGCAAGCGCGGCAACGCGCTGAGCTGACCGGTACTAATCGCCCGACAGACTTGATCGTCTCTCGTGATCCATCGCCGCATACACCGATCCCAGCAGGATCGGCACCGATCCGCACAGGATCGGCACAGCGGTCGCAACACAAGACCAGGCCCGGCCCGCAACACGCGGACCGTCGCCCGAACCTGCTTGCCGAACGATTGGGTCTCCCGCCGTCGCCGAACCCTGCGACAGCGAACGTCCCAAAAGAACCTGTGCTTGGCCGGTCTGGTGGCCTGAGCGGTGTGCCCAGAACCCGATCCCA
>NZ_LSIX01000358.1:0-6554 GCF_001556475.1 Methylobacterium sp. CCH5-D2
GCGCGCCCGCCCGCCGCGGCGGTGCCGCCCCGGCCCAAGCGCCACCGGCTGATCCAGCAGGGCCGCATCGTGCTCGGCGACAGCCTCGTGCCGTGCGTGATCCACGATCTCTCGCGGGCGGGCGCGAAGATCCATCTCGCCGCGCGCGTCGAACTGCCCGGGACCTTCGACCTCGTGATCGCGGGCCACGACCTGCGCACGGTGCGGGCGAGCCTGCGCTGGCGGCGCGGCGCCTTCGCGGGCCTCGCCTTCCTGTCCCCTCTCCCCTGAGGCCTGCCTGTCCACAGGCCGTGCGGGATGGCGCCCGCGGGAGGCGGGCGCTTAACCGCCCGCTAAGACGATCGCCGCAATAAGAGGGCATCGCACTCGCCCTCGGCGGGCACGATGGAAGCGGCGGCCGGATCGCGAGGTCCGGAGACATGATGTCGGCCCGCCGCTCCGGTGAGAACCCGGATGTGTAACGCGTAGCGGTACGGGCCCTGTCGCGGCCCGTGGCATGAGGCCGTCCTGCTGCCCCGGTGCGAGCCCGGATCTTCGGACGACATCCCGCATCCTCCTTTCCGGAAAGTCAGTCGCGTGACCAGCCTTCTTACGAATACCGCCGCGATGACGGCGCTCACCACCCTGAAGAGTATCAGTCAGCAACTTGATACGACCAGCAATCGCGTTTCGACTGGCCAACGTGTGTCCAGCGCTTCCGACAATGCAGCCTACTGGTCGATCGCGACTAGTGTGCGCTCCGACAATGCGTCGCTTGGCGCCGTAAAAGATTCTCTTGGACTTGGCGCATCGGCTGTTGATACAGCGTACAATGGCGTTACCAACGTCATCGAGCAGCTTAAGAATATGCGCTCCAAGCTGCAGACTGCGCTGCAGCCAGGCGTCGATCGCAAGAAGGTCCAAACTGAGATTGATGCGATTCAGAGCAATATGAAAGCTATTGCCGACTCGTCCGTCTCGAACGGCCAGAATTGGTTGTCAACTAATACTGGTGCTACTGGCTTTCAGGACGTGAAGAAAATCGTAGCGGGATTCTCGCGCGATGCGGCTGGGGTGACAACATACTCTACCATTGATATCACAGTGTCATCGACTGCGCTTTATAACGCTACGACGACTAAGTCCGGAATTCTCGACAAATTGACAACCGCTGCTGGCGCCAACGGAACCGCCGCAGGCTATTCGGTTGCCGAGATGGATATTAGTGGGGCTGCGGTCACCGACGACAACGTTAAAGACTACATTAATCTGGTTGAGTCCGCTTTGGCTTCTGTGACTGATATCGGTACAAAGCTTGGCGCGAACAAGACTCAGATCGACGGTCAGAAGACCTTTGTCGATACTCTTATCAAGGCTAATGAGCGTGCCGTGGGCACCCTCGTCGATGCCGACATCGAAGAGGAGTCGACCAAGCTGAAAGCACTTCAGACTCAGCAGCAGCTGGCAGTTCAGTCGCTGTCCATCGCCAATACGGCTAGCCAGAACGTCCTCTCGCTCTTCCGCTAAGAGCGTGGGGCGCCGCCCGGCCCCGAGCCGGGCGGCGGACATGCGAAGAAGGCCGCGCCCGGCGACGGGCGCGGCCTTTCTCGTTTCGCGCGGCGCCCGGGCTCAGCCCACGAAGGTGTAGCCCGCCATGCGCTTGGCCTCGATCGGGTCGTGGCCGAGGCGCGCGCGCAGCTTCTTGCGCAGCTTCGAGATGTGGCCCTCGACCACGCTCTCCTCGCAGGCGCTCTCGTGGTCGCCGTAGACCGCGTTGAAGATCTGGCCCTTGGTGACCTGGCGGCCGCGGTTCCGCGCCAGGTATTCGAGGATGTGGCGCTCGCGGCGGGGCAGGAGCAGGCTCTGGCCGTCGATCTCGGGGTCGCGCCCGTCCGCGTGGACGACGAGGCGGCCGGCCTGGTCGAGGCTGGCGGCGGGCGCGGCGCCGCGGCTGACCCGGCGCCGGATCGCGTTCGCCCGGGCGATGATCTCGCGCACGTGCACGGGCTTGCGCACCACGTCGTCGATGCCCGCCGTGAACAGCGCCAGCGTCTGCTCCAGGGAGCGGGTCTCGTTGAGCGCGATGATCGGCGCGGGCGAGAGGCTGCGGATCGCGGCCGTGCAGCCCGGCCGGTCGCCGCAATCGCCGAGCAGGAAGCCCTCGACGCCCGCGAGGTCGCCGGCCGGCAGGTCGCTGAGCCAGACCTGGAAGTCGGGGGCGGGCAGGCCGCGGGCGACGACGCCCTCCTGGCTGAAGCCGGCCACGTACTGGGCGGTCACGCTTTCACGCTCGTCGATGACGATGAACATCTCGGCTGCCCTAGAGGCGCAGGACATCGCCGGCGTCTCGCGCGGGGCGCGGACGACCGAGAACTGTCCTGCAACTGGTCTTGCTGTGTTGTTCTCCGGCCGGGCGGTGCGGAAACCTCTGCGAGGACTTCCGCCGGCAAGCCGGAGGGCCGAACGTGTACCGTTCGTTAAGACGAGGATTTTGTTTACAATGGTTAACGCGTGGTTAACGGTCTGGCACGCCAGCATGCCAGCCGCGGCTCGCGTGGCGCGTGGGCAACGCTTGTTGCGCCGGAGCCACAGGGCGTCGGCGCTGAACCGATCACGGTCCCGCGGGTTGGACGGCTAAGGGTCTCTCGCGAAACGCCCGCTGCACCCTCGCGTGCAGAGGGAGGGCTTCCTGTGAGCGGGAGCTTTGTGAGGTGCTCCGAGGCGCCCGCGCGGCGCCCCGACGGGACGGACCGAGGAGGCAGGCCATGTCGCGGTTGAGCGTGAGGCCCGCGGGCGACGGCACGCACGCGGTGATCGCCGGCAACGACCCGCTGGTCAGCGGGCTGAGCCTGGACGAGGCCGAGAACTATCTGACCTTCATGCGGGCCGCGGCGCGGGTGCGGCGGACGCGCCAGCTGCCGGAGGCGCTGCGTCGGCGAAGCGAGCGGCCGGCCTGACCGGCCGGGCTCCGGGCCCGCGTTACAGGTAGTGCCGGAACACGACCGCGTCGGCGGCCGGGGAGGCGGCACGCCCGCCCGCGCGGCCCGCCGCGCGGCCGGTCCAGCCGGAGGCGGGGACGACCAAGGCCAGCAGGGTCAGAATCCGTCGCGCCGTCACCGCGATCATGGGGACCTCCTGCATCGGTGGGGCTCGAACCCGGGCCTTCGGCGATGCCTCGCCGACTCCTGCAGCCTAGCTCCGGGGAGAGCGCCGCGACGTGCCGTTGCGCACCGGGAGGAGGGCCCGGGGGAGGCCGACCGTTTGACCCCGGCGCGGCCGTTGCGTAGGCGATCCGATGCCCAACGCGCCGTCCCGTCTCCAGACCATCGCGCGGGTCCTGGCCTGGGGCCTGCTCGCGGCGCTCGTCGTCGTGACCGCGGCCCCGATCGGCCTGCGGCCCGAGACCGCCCTGCCCGTCTCCGCCGAGCGCTTCGGCGCCTTCGCGCTGCTCGGCTTCCTCTTCGCCTGCGGCTACCCGCGGCGGCGCCTCGCGGTGCTGGCGCTCACCCTCGCGGCGGCGGGGCTGCTGGAACTGTCCCAGCTCATCCAGCCCACCCGGCACGGGCGCGGGGCGGATTTCCTCGTCAAGGCGGCGGGCGGCGGCGCCGGCTGGGCCGCCGGCCTCGTCCTGGCCCGCGCGCTCGCCCGGCTGCGCCACCTGCGGCCGGCCGCCTGAGCGTCCGGCCCAGGCCGCCTGAGCGTCCGGCCCAGGCCGCCTGAGCGTCCGGCCCAGACCGCCTGAGCGTCCGGTCCAGACCGCCCGAGCGACTCAACCCCTGGGCTCCCGAGCCGCCCGGGCCTAAGCCTTCCGCGCCGTGGCGCGGCCGGATCCGTGCGCTAAGCTGCCGGTTCGGAGCAGACTTCGGGCCCGTCCGGCACGGCCGCGGCGGGCCTCCTTTTGGGGCGCCGCGGTGCGCTCACCACGCCACGCTGTAGGCGACCTCCACCGAGCGCGGGCGCCCGAGCAGCCAGTTGGTGCCGACCCCGCCGACCGCGTTGCCCGAGATCGCGTAGACCCGGTCGAACAGGTTGTAGAGGCGCAGGCTCAGCCGCGAATCCGGCGTGACCTGACGGTCGAGCCCGAAATTGACGAGGGTGTAGGCCGGGCGCCGCGCGGTGTTGGCGAAATCGCTGAACACCGTGCCGACGTTCTGCACGCCGACGCGGGCCTCCCAGTCGCGGGCGAAGGCGTACGTCGCCCAGAGGTTGGCCACGCGCTCGGGCACGTCGATCGGCTGCCTGCCCGCGTAGGAGACCGCCTGCCCGCCCACGACCTGCGTGAAGTCCTCGTACTGCGCCCTCAGGAGCGCGAGGTTTCCCTCGAGCCGCCAGCCGTGGGGCAGGCGCAGCGCCGCGGCGAACTCGACGCCCGTCGAGGACTGGCTGCCGACCTGCACCCCGACCGCGGCGGCGCCGGGCAGGCGCGAGATCAGGTCGTCCTTCACGATGCGGTAGCCGGCCAGCGTCCAGTCGAGCGCGCCGTCGAGCACGACGCCCTTGGCGCCGACCTCGACCTGCCGCCCCGTGGCGAGCCGGAAGCCCGCCAGCGACTGGGACAGGGTGATGAGGCTGCCGACCGGGTCGGTCGCGGTGGCGACCTGCGCGTAGAGCGCCGTATCGGGCGTCGGGTTGAAGACGAGGCCGAAGCGGTAGCCGAGCGAGCGGTAGGTCTTCTCGAAGGTGTCGCCCGTGACGAGGTCCTGTCGGTTCAGCGTCGGCGCGTCGAAGCGCACGCCGCCGAGGACGGAGAGCCGGTCCGACAGGATCAGCCGGTTCTCGGCGAACACCGAGGCCTGGGTGGTGTTCGTCGCGTAGGCCGGCCGCGCCCGCCCGTCCTGCGGGAAGAAGCCCGGGTCGTAGCCCAGCAGCGGCACGCTGTCGGTCTTGTCGAACGTGAAGTTGTTGGTGTGGCGGAAGCCGATGTGGTTGACGTCGAAGCCCGCCAGGAACGCGTTGCGGAACCCGAGCAGCGAGCCCCGGAAGGCCGCGTCGAAGCGGTTACCGACCTGCTCCTGGCTGTGGTAGATCTCGAGGTAGTCGCCCCGGTCGACGAGGCCCGTCGCGCGGTTGAAGCTGTACTGCTCCACGTCGAGCCAGTGCCGCCGCGAGGTCAGCCGGTAGGCGGTGTTGCGGATGGTGACGTCGGCGGTGGGCGTCCACTCGGTCTTCAGTTGGGTCCAGTTGTCCGCGAAGGTGATCTTGGCGTCGCGGACGTTGTAGTTGTTGAAGCGGATCCGGTCCGGGATCTTCCCCGCGACGAGCGGCGTGCCCCAGTAGCGCTCGGGCTCCTGGTAGCCGAGATCGTGGCTGAGCGTGAAGGCGAGGTCGGTGCTCGGCCGGAACAGCAGCGCGCCCGAGACCGCGAGGCTGCGGAAGTCGCCCACCGGCGAGACCCAGCCGTCGCCGCGGTTGCCGCTGACGTTGAGCCGGTAGGCGAAGGTGTCGCCGAACTCGGCCTGGCCGATCGCCCCGCCGGAATCGAGGGCGAGGCGGGCGAGCCCGTCGCTGCCGATGACGGCGCGACCCGCGTTGACGGCCGAGAAGGTCGGCTTCTTCGGCACCACGTTGATCACGCCGCCGATGGCGCCGTCGCCGTAGAGCACGGAGGCCGGGCCCCGCAGCACCTCGATGCGCTCGACGTTCCAGGTGTCGAACGGGAAGGTCACGGTGTTGGCGCCGACGTAGAGGCGGGTGCCGTCGTAGAGCGTCTGGACCGAGTTCGGGCCGGCGAAGCCCCGGGCCGTGAAGGCGCCGTTGCCGTTGCCGGGCGCCGCGATGCTGGTGATGCCGGTGGCGTCCTGCGTCACCGCCTCGGCCACCGTGTTCTGGCCGCGCAGGCGCGCGGTCTCGCCCGACACGATGTCGATGCTGGCCGGCGTCTCCAGGGGCGTCAGGCCGAGGCGGCTCGCGCCCCGGTCGGGGGTGCGCAGGTTGAGGCCGACCGGGTCGGCCCGGGTCAGCGAGACGCCGGCGCCCTCGACCGAGAGCTGGTCGAGCACGACGCCGTCGACGATGGCGGGATCCCGGGCGGCCGGTTCCCGGGCGGCGCGATCCTGCGCCTGGGCGCCCGTCAGCGGGAGGAAGAGGAGCGGCAGCGCGCGCGCGGCCCGCCGGAGACGGGCGCGGTGGTGGAGGCTGGGCATGGGTCGGGTTCTGAGGTCCGGGCGCGGCGGCGCCCCGGCGACGGCTCTATCGCGGATGTAACATTGTTACAATAAGCCAGTGTAACAGTGTTGCGTCCATGGGCCCGGCGCATCCGCGGCGCCGCATCATCCCCGGAACGGGGGGCGCGGTCCGGCGGTGCGGACGGGGATGGTGCGAGGGCGAGCATCGGCGGGCGCGGGCGGCCTTGTGGCACGTCACCGCGAACGAGGCCGCGACGGCCGCCTCCCCGCAGGTATGGCGGCGCCTCGACACCCGCCAGGACACCCCGCCCGGCGCGTTTCGCGTGTGACCACGGCTGACGGCAGGTCTCCTGGCTCGCGGGTCGCCGCCTTCTCACCGTCTTCCCGGGCCGAAACCCAGTGACATGGTGGCGGAAGGCTCGCCGCTCACAGTTGCGGGGGCAGCCGCGG
>NZ_LSIX01000359.1:0-553 GCF_001556475.1 Methylobacterium sp. CCH5-D2
GAGAAGACGCCGAGGACCTTCTGGAGCTCGGTGTAGGGTGCGTTGGAGACGTAGATCAGGTCGCGGTTGCGCATCCGGAAGGCCTGGGTGGTGAACAGGCTGTTGGGGTCGCGCATGTTGATCCGGTAGACCACCGGCACCAGCGGCGTACCCAAGAGCTTCGAGCCCGGGTTGAGCTTGCGCACCACGGAGGCCGGCTCGAAGCGGAAGATGAAGGTGCCCTCGGGGTCGGCCAGGAAGTCGGCCAGGCCCCGCGACTTGGCCAGCGCCTGGGCCAGCGTGATCCCGTCCGCCCCGAACGGCACCTCGGTGGCGCTGCCGAGCGCGCCCACCGCCAGGAAGGTCTGGGGATCGCGCACCAGGGTCAGTGTGTCGCCCGGGCGCATGTAGATGTTCTCGCGCGGGTTCGAGACGATGGTGGTCAGCGGCACGGTGGCGGTGGCCGGCCCGCGCGAGAGGCGCACGAAGGTCTCGTTGACGGCCGAGCGCACGCCGCCGGCGGTGGCGATGATGTCGAGCAGGCGGTCGCCGCGGGTGGAGAGCGGGATGCGCG
>NZ_LSIX01000360.1:0-243 GCF_001556475.1 Methylobacterium sp. CCH5-D2
CTCGACACCTATCTCGAGCAGTTCGAGGCGGCGGCCAAGGCCAACGGCGTCCACGTGCACTGGGCCGAGGACGGGGCGGCGCACAACCGCATCGTCCACGCCATCCTGCGCGACCACGGCGCCCGGCGCCTGATCAAGTCGAAGTCGATGCTCACCGAGGAGTGTGGATTCCGCCACTTCATGGAGGGCGAGGGCGTCGAGATCATCGAGACCGATCTCGGCGAGCGCATCCAGCAGCTCGAC
>NZ_LSIX01000361.1:0-1174 GCF_001556475.1 Methylobacterium sp. CCH5-D2
GGGTAGGCGCGCGATGGCCGCGTTCAACGAACTGGTGTTCTCCGGCGTGCAGCCGACCGGGAACCTGCATCTCGGCAACTATCTCGGCGCCATCAAGCGCTTCGTGGAGATGCAGAACAGGGACGCGCAGTGCCTCTACTGCGTCGTCGACATGCACGCGATCACGCTATGGCAGGACCCGCAGGCCTTGCGCGGCCAGATCCGCGAGGTCACGGCCGCGTTTCTGGCCGCCGGCATCGACCCGAGGCGCTCCATCGTGTTCAACCAGAGCCAGGTGCCGGCCCATGCCGAGCTCGCCTGGATCTTCAACTGCGTCGCCCGCATCGGCTGGCTCAACCGCATGACGCAGTTCAAGGACAAGGCCGGCAAGGACCGCGAGAACGCGAGCGTCGGCCTCTACGCCTACCCGGTGCTGATGGCCGCCGACATCCTGGCCTACCGGGCGACGCACGTCCCCGTGGGCGAGGACCAGAAGCAGCACCTCGAGCTGACCCGCGACATCGCCCAGAAGTTCAACACCGATTTCGCCGGCTCGATCATGGCCCACGGCCACGGCGAGGACGGCTTCTTCCCCGTCACCGAGCCGCTGATCGGCGGGCCGGCAGCCCGGGTGATGTCGCTGCGCGACGGCGCGAAGAAGATGTCGAAGTCCGATGCCTCTGACAACTCGCGCATCAACCTCACGGACGATCAGGATCTGATCGCCCAGAAGGTGCGCAAGGCCAAGACCGACCCGGACCCCCTCCCCTCGGAGGCGGAAGGCCTGAAGGGCCGGCCCGAGGCCGACAACCTCGTGGGCATCTACGCGGCGCTCGCCGAGACGACCCGCGAGGCGGTGCTGGCGCAGTATGGCGGCGCGCAGTTCTCGGCCTTCAAGGGCGCGCTGGTCGATCTCGCGGTGGAGAAGCTCAGCCCGATCAACGCCGAGATGAAGCGGCTCACCGCCGATCCCGGCCACATCGACGCCGTGCTGGCCGACGGCGCCGCGCGGGCCGAGGCGATCGCCGCCCCGACCCTCGACGCCGTCAAGGACATCGTCGGCTTCGTGCGCCGCACGCGGCTCAGCCCGGTCTGAGACCGTTTCCGGCTGATCGGTTCGGTCTGACGCATCGTCTCGGAACGAGGCGCGGGTCCCCTCTCCTGTAGGGAGAGGTCTGCTTTCGCAGAAAGCCGG
>NZ_LSIX01000362.1:0-1140 GCF_001556475.1 Methylobacterium sp. CCH5-D2
TGTAGACGAAGGCGAAGAACAGGTTCTGGCGGATGTTGCCCATCACCGCCTTCGACAGCCGCCGCGCCCGCACGATGCCGAGGAGGTCGCCCTTGAGCAGGGTCAGCCCAGCGCTCTCGATGGCCACGTCGGTGCCGGTGCCCATGGCGATGCCGACGTCGGCGGCGGCGAGCGCGGGAGCGTCGTTGACGCCGTCGCCGGCCATCGCCACGACCTGGCCGGCCGCCTTGTGCCGCTCGACCACGGCGGCCTTCTGGTCGGGCAGCACCTCCGCCTCGACCTCCTCGATCCCGAGGCGGCGCGCCACCGCCTCTGCGGTCGTCCGATTGTCGCCGGTCAGCATCACGACCCGGATGCCCTCGGCCCGGAGCGCGGCGAGCGCCTCGGGCGTCGTGACCTTGACAGGGTCGGCGATCGCGATGACGCCGGCCACGCGCCCGTCGACGGCCGCGAAGATCGCGGTCGCCCCATCTCGCCTCAGGTCGTCCGCCTCGGCCGCGTAAGTCGACACCTCCACCCCCTGCTCGCGCAGGAAGGCGGCGTTGCCGAGCGCCACCCGGCGCCCCTCGACGGTGCCGAGCGCGCCCTTGCCGGTCGGGCTGTCGAAATCCGCCACGGGAGCCAGGCCGATCCCGCGCTCCTCGGCCGCCTTCACGATGGCGAGGGCGAGCGGGTGCTCGCTCGCCCGCTCGACGCTCGCCGAGAGGCGCAGCACGCTGGCCTCGTCGAAGCCGGTCGCCGCCGCCACCCGCGTCACCGCTGGCTTGCCCTCGGTCAGCGTGCCGGTCTTGTCGACCACCAGCGTGGTGACCTTCTCCATGCGCTCCAGCGCCTCGGCGTTCTTGACGAGCACCCCGGCCCCGGCGCCGCGGCCAACGCCGACCATGATCGACATCGGCGTGGCGAGGCCGAGCGCGCAGGGGCAGGCGATGATGAGCACTGCGACAGCCGCCAGCAGCGCGAAGGTGAAGCGCGGCTCCGGCCCGAACGCCATCCAGGCGATGAAGGCCAGCGCCGCCACGCCGATGACCGCCGGCACGAACCAGCCGGCGACCTGGTCGGCGAGACGCTGGATAGGCGCGCGAGAGCGCTGGGCCTCGGCCACCATCTGGACGATGCGGGCCAGCATGGTGTCGCGCC
>NZ_LSIX01000363.1:0-8888 GCF_001556475.1 Methylobacterium sp. CCH5-D2
GTCATACCCCTCACCCCAACCCTCTCCCTCTGGGAGAGGGGGCGCGGCGCGGTTCACCGCACGCGCCCGAACCGATCGACGGAGGCCGTATGACACCCCCGGCCGCCTGGCGGCGCGTCCGCCGGCCTGTCTCCGGTGCCGGGCCGGCCCAAGGGGTCGGCTGCGCTCCCCCGGGACCGTGCGTGGAGCGGTCGGCCGCGGCCGGCAGGCGGGCGCAACGGATCGGGCAGACCCGATGCGCGCATCGCAGCCCATCAAATCACCGGGTTCGGGATCATAGAGCCGGCCACACGGTTATGTACCCGCTTGGTCAGCCGAGAATGGGAGGACTTTTCATGAGTACCGGCACGGTGAAGTGGTTCAACGAGACCAAGGGCTACGGTTTCATCCAGCCCGATGACGGCGGCAAGGACGTGTTCGTTCACATCTCGGCGGTCGAGCGAGCGAACATGCGGACCCTGGTCGAGGGGCAGAAGATCTCGTACGAGGTCGAGACGGATCGCAAGTCCGGCAAGGAATCGGCAGGCCAGCTTCAGAGCGCCTGACGCGGACCGGTGCGGGCCGCGCGCCATGCGCCGCCGACCTTCACCGTTCCTTAACCATACGGCTGCCATACCGGGTCATCCCGGCCGCGGCTCCGCCGTCGGACTGGAAGCGGCCACGATGCCGGGAACGGTGACGCCGGATGTACGCGCACCCTTCCCGGCCGTCGTGGCCGCATCTGCGTCGGGCCCGAGGGTTCCCGCCTGCGGCGCGATCCCGGGTCGACCCGATCCCGGGTGCCCGGCTCGCCGGCCCGCTCGCGGGCACCCGCGTGCGGCGAGGCTGACGCGCCGCTAATCCTCGTCGTCGCCCTCGACGTCCACGAGATCCGTGGCGCTGTCGTCGTCCTCGTCCTCGATCAGCGTGTCGTCGCCGTCGCTCCCGCTGTCGTCCTCGATCGTGAGGTCGTCGTCGTTTCCGGCGTCGTCGCCGGCCGCGTCGGCTTCCTCGGCCTCGACCTCGTCGAGCGAGACGAGCTCGGGGCCGTCCGTCTCGCGCTCCTCGTCCTCGACGACCGGTTTGCGCGAGAAGGCCGGTGGGGCGCTGCGGGTGTAGCTCGTTGCGACCGACGTCGGCACGACGTCACCGGTGTAGGGCGAGATCACGGGATCACGGTTGAGGTCGTAGAATTTGCGTCCTGTCGTCGGGCAGACCCGCTTCGTCCCACGTTCGGAATGATCCATCCAAGCCTCGTCCTGATACAACTTCACGGGACGAGATGCGCCTTGCCGACGGCAGGTGTCAAACGCCCGGGATCGCACCCGGCGCAGGCGGCGCAGGCGGCGACTATGAGGCCGGACGGCCCGGCCATGCCCGGGCCGGCAACCTCGACCGTACGAGATCGTTGGTCCCTCGATCGGGCGGACGACGCCGAGACGGCACCGGAGGGGCGATGGGCCAGGACCGCGACAGCACCGATGGCGTCGGCCGGAAGGTCACCTTCCTGGGCCGCGGACTCGGCCTGCGGTCGCAGTCCCGGCTCACGCTTCTCGTCTGCCCGCTCTGCTCCCAGCGCAACGGCGACCGGATGGCCGCCAAGGGGACGTGTGCGTGGTGTGCCTACGAGCCGGCCGAGCGGGATGAAGAGCCCTGCGGGCCGGACCACTGACCCCGGCGGTTCGACGCGGCGGGCTATCCCGTCTCGGCCTGAGCGACGGCCTCGCTGGCATAGCGCGCGCGGGCGGCGCCGTCGGCGGGCAGGTCCCTGGCCTCGCACCAGGCCAGAAACGCGTCCGGCGTGAGCCGCACCCGCACGACCGCGACGCCACTTCTCGCCACTTCCCGTTCGAGCTGCTCGGCGGAGATGAGCCAGCCTTCATGGCGCGCGGGTAGGCGGTCGGCATCCTGCATCATGGCGCGCAGGCGGCTGTAATCGTCCGCCTCGTACCAGGCCATGCCGACACGGCGTGGACGTTCCATCGGCTCCTCGACACGCATCGCCCGAAGCGCGCTGTAGCACGCGACCGCTCCGGTGTCCGGCATGCCGCGCGCGGTGTCCATCTCGGCCGCTCGTCGGAGCCGGCATCGCCCGGGCCTGAGCAGAAGGAACGGGCCGCGGCGCGCGCATATCGGCTGCCGCGGAGCGAGCCCGCGAGGCCGTGGCCCGGCGAACGTCCGGGCCGAGGCGATGATCGGCGCGCGAGGAAGCGTGCCCCATCATGATCTCGGGTGCACCAAGCGGTGTCGATCCGGCGCCGGCCCGTGCCTGCGTCCCGTGGCGATCGTGCT
This sequence comes from Methylobacterium sp. CCH5-D2, assembly GCF_001556475.1. Classification (NCBI taxonomy): domain Bacteria; kingdom Pseudomonadati; phylum Pseudomonadota; class Alphaproteobacteria; order Hyphomicrobiales; family Methylobacteriaceae; genus Methylobacterium; species Methylobacterium sp. CCH5-D2. The sequence goes on from NZ_LSIX01000363.1 coordinate 2,272, forward strand.
CGCGAATCTCTCTCGCTGCCGGACCCGTCGGCAGCATGTCCATGAACGAAGCAGCGTGACCGAGCGGAAGGCGATCGGCAGCAAGTTCTCGCGGCTCTAAAATTTGCAATTTATAATTGTACTTGGATCCCGCATGATCTTCGAGAGGGCAGGAGCGGCTGGAAAACTGGCGATCGTGCCCGGTACAGCCGCAAAGTGTTGCACATATGTGACCTTATCGGGCGATAGAGCGGCGTTCCCGGCCGGATTAACTGTTTTGGCACCTCCGTTGCTGCCGCCCGGCTACACGGAAGACCGGGGGATGCAAGATGTCGGTTCGGGGGTTTGCGGCGGTCGCGCTGTCGCTGTTCACGGTCGGGACGGCCATCGCGGCGGATCTCGACGAGAAGAAGGCCCCCACGGAGAAGGCGGCGGCCGCCAAGGAAGCGCCGTTCTTCCTCTTCGCGGATACGCAGATCAGCTACCGCTACCAGTTTCCGACCGTCACCCCCGGCATCCAGATCGAGAGGCCGGACGGCAGCTTCCGCTCGCGCGAGGCGCCCAAGCACATCCTCAACATCTCGCACGCGGATGCGTGGGCCTACGGCACGAACTTCTTCTCCCTCGATATCCTGAAGTCCGGTTCGCAGTTCCCGGCCGGCACCACCAACACGCCCGGCGGCATTCCGGCCGTCTCCGATTACGGCAACACCGAAGCCTACGGCCTCTACCGCGGCACGCTCAGCCTGAACGCCCTGACCGGCACCAAGGCCTTCACGGTCCCAGGCATCGTCAAGGAGATCTCGCTCGCCTTCGGCTTCGACGCCAACTCGCAGAACGACGCCTTCGGCTCGAAGAAGCGCGATGTCGTCGGCGGCCTGAACTTCGCCTTCGACGTGCCGACCGGCTTCCTGAACCTGTCGGTCCACGCCTACAAGGAATGGAACCGCAACGGCTTCAACACGCAGCCCGACCGTGACCAGAGCTTCAACACGGTCCCCGAGTTCGAGATCGTCTACAGCCTGCCGCTCACCTTCACCGGCCTGCCGCTGTCGCTCGTCGGCTTCAACAACATCGTCCTGCCCAAGGGGCGCGGCATCAGCGACAACCCGGCCGCCTTCGCGTTCAACCCGGCGCGCGGGCTGGAATTCCTGTCGCGCACCAACCTCGTGCTCGATCTCGGCAAGCTCGTCTACGATCAGCCCAACAAGATCGATGTCTTCGTCGGCTTCCAGTACTGGCGGAACAAGTTCGGCAACCAGGAGACCGCGACCTTCAAGGGCACCGAGGAGAAGAGCTTCCTCGCCGGCGTCGCCGTCCACGTCTTCTGAATCCCGATGGGAACGCGACGCCGCATGATGGAATCGAGCCCCCGCACCCGCGCTCCCCGGCTTCGCGAACGGCCGGCGCTCCCCGCGGACGAGGCCGGCGGCGGGCTCGCGGCGGTCCCCGGTCGCGCGCGGCGCGCGATCGGCGGGGCGCCCGTCCCGATCGCGACCGCCCGCCCGACCGGGGACCGCGCCCGGCCGGCACGCAGCCTGTTCGGACCGGCGTGATGGCGCCCGCATCCCTCGCACCGGGTCCGCCCGGAGGCCCGACCCCGCTCTTCGGGGCCTACGGCATCGTCAAGCGCTTCGGCGCCTTCACGGCGAACGACGGCGTCGATCTCGAGATCCGCGCCGGGGAGATCCACGCCCTGCTCGGCGAGAACGGCGCCGGGAAATCGACCCTGATGAAGATCCTCTACGGCCTCCTGGAGCCGACCGAGGGCGTCGTCACGCATCGGGGCGACGTCGTGCGGCTGGCGAACCCGGAAGCCGCGCGGGCGCTCGGCATCGGCATGGTCTTCCAGCACTTCTCGCTCTGCGACAACCTGACGGTCGCCGAGAACATCGCCCTCGTCATGCCCGCCGCGCTGACGGGCCGGGCGCTCGCGGAGCGGATCGCCCGGCTGGGCGAGGATTACGGCCTCCATCTCGACCCCGCGCGGCCGGTCTGGTCCCTCTCGGCCGGCGAGCGCCAGCGGATCGAGATCGTGCGCTGCCTGCTCCAGGACCCGAAGCTCGTGATCCTCGACGAGCCGACCTCGGTGCTGACGCCGGGCGAGGCGGAGGTGCTGTTCGCGGTGCTGGAACGCCTGCGCGACGAGGGCCGCGCCCTGCTCTACATCTCCCACCGGCTCGACGAGGTGCGCCGCCTCTGCACCCGGGCCACGATCCTGCGCGGCGGCCGGGTCGTCGGCGCCTGCGATCCGCAAGCGGAATCCGCCCGCTCCCTCGCCGCGATGATGGTCGGCACGCAGGTGGGCGAGGTCCGGCCGAAGACGGCCCGCGGGACCCGCGCGGAGCGCCTCGTGCTCGACCGCCTGTCGCTGCCCGCGCCCGGCCTGCACGGGACGCCGCTGCGGGACATCGCGCTCCGCGTCGCGGGCGGCGAGATCCTCGGCATCGCCGGGATCGCCGGCAACGGGCAGGCGGAGCTGTTCGACGCCCTGTCGGGCGAGAGCCGGGCGCCCGCACCCGGGGCCGTGCGCCTCGACGGCCGGGCGGCGGGCCACCTCGGCATCAATGCGCGGCGCCGGCTCGGGGCGGCCTTCGTGCCCGAGGAGCGCAACGGCCACGCCGCCGTCCCGCCCATGAGCCTGTCGGAGAACGCGCTCCTGTCCCGCCACGCCACCGCGCCGCTCACGCGGCTCGGCCTGCTGCGGCTCGGCGCGGCCCGGGCCCTCGCCCGGCGGGTGATCGACGCCTTCGACGTGCGCGGCGCCGGCCCGGACCCGGCCGCCGGCACGCTCTCCGGCGGCAACCTCCAGAAATTCGTGGTCGGGCGCGAGATCCTCGCGGAGCCCGGCATCCTCGTCATCAACCAGCCGACCTGGGGCGTCGATGCCGCCGCCGCCGCCCATATCCGGCAGGCCGTGCTCGATCTCGCCGGACGGGGAAGCGCGGTGGTGGTGATCAGCCAGGATCTCGACGAGCTGTTCGAGATCGCCGATTCCATCGCCGTCCTGCATGCGGGCGCGCTCTCGCGGCCCGTCCCGACCGGCGCGACCGGCCGCGCCGCCCTGGGGCTGCTGATGGGCGGGGCCGGCGAGCCGGACCCGCGGGGCGGCGAGCCCGCGGTGGCCCCCGCGATCGGAACGGTCGCGCCGGTGCGATGAACCCCTGCCGGACCCGATCCCCCCATGCGCGCCAGACGCCAGGACTGAACGGGATGCGCGATGCGCCTTGATCTCCTCCCCCGCGCGCGCCGGTCGCGCCGGCTCGATCTGCTCGCGCCCGCGCTCGCCTTCCTCGCCGCGGTCCTGATCGGCGGGATCGCGGTGGCGGCCCTCGGCGTCCCGCCGGGGCAGGCCTTCCTCACCTACTTCGTCGCCCCCTTGAGCGAGGTCTGGTCGCTGCAGGAGGTCGCGCTGAAGGCGGCGCCGCTCGCGCTGATCGCGACCGGGCTCGCCTTCTGCTACCGCGCCAACCTGTGGAACATCGGGGCGGAGGGCCAGTACGTGGCCGGTGGCCTCGCGGGCGGCTGGGTCGCCGTCGCCGCGCACGGTTCGCAGGGGCCGACCGCCTGGATCCTGCCCGCGATGCTGCTCGCCGGCACGTGTGCGGGCATCGCCTACGCGATGATCCCGGCGCTGCTGCGGGTCAGGCTCGGCGTGTCGGAGATCCTGACCAGCCTGATGCTCGTCTACGTCGCGCAGCTGCTGCTCGACTACATGGTGCGCGGGCCCTTGCGCGATCCGCAGGGCTACAACTTCCCGCAGAGCGTCAGCTTCGACGATGCCGCCCGGCTGCCCCTGCTGATGGCGGGCGAGTCGCTCCACGCGGGCGTGCTGATCGGCCTCGTCGGCATCGGGCTGGCGGCCCTCGTCCTGACGCGGACCCTGTTCGGCTTCGAGGTCCGCACCGTCGGCGCGAGCCCGCGGGCGGCGCGCTTCGCCGGCTTCTCGGACGCGCGCCTGACGCTCGCGGTCTTCGCGATCTCCGGCGGGGCCGCGGGGCTGGCCGGCATCTGCGAGGTGGCCGGACGGATCGGCCAGCTTCAGCCGGAGATCTCCCCGGGCTACGGCTTCACCGCGATCATCGTCGCCTTCCTCGGGCGCCTCAGCCCGCCGGGCATCCTGCTCGCGGCGCTCGTCATCGCCCTGACGACGATCGGCGGGGAGGGGGCGCAGATCGACCTGAAGCTGCCCCTCGACCTGACCCGTGCCTTCCAGGGGCTGCTGCTCGGCCTCGTGCTCGGGGCCGACGTGCTGACGCGCTACCACGTCCGGATCGTGCCGGGCGGTGCGGGCGCCAAGGGGATCCCATGAGCCTCGACATCGTCCAGATGGTCCTCGTCACGGTGCTGGCGGCGGCGACGCCGCTGATCCTGGCCGGCATCGGCGAACTCGTCGTGGAGCGCTCCGGCGTGCTCAATCTCGGCGTCGAGGGCATGATGGTGCTGGGCGCGGCCGCCGGCTTCGCCGTCGCCGCCTGGACCGGATCGACCGGGCTCGGTGCCCTCGGCGGGGCCGGCGCGGGCCTGCTGCTCGCCGCCCTCTTCGGCCTGCTCACCGTGGTTCTGGCGGCCAACCAAGTCGCCTCCGGGTTGGCGCTGACCATCCTGGGGCTCGGACTCTCCGGCCTCGTCGGCGCCGGCTATGTCGGGATGAAGCGCGATCCGGCTCCCCATCTCGACCTTCCCGGCCTCACCGACCTGCCCGGCATCGGCCGGCTGCTGTTCGGGCACGACGCCTTCGTGTACGCGGCCCTCCTCCTCGTCGCGGGGGTGTGGTGGTTCCTGTGGCGCACCCGCGCCGGGTTGACCCTGCGCGCCATCGGCGACGATCACGCCGCGACCCACGCCCTCGGGCTCAAGGTGCGCAAGGTCCGCTTCCTCGCGGTGCTGTTCGGGGGCGCCTGCGCGGGACTCGCGGGCGCCTACCTGTCGCTGGCCTACACCCCGTTCTGGGCGCCCGCGATGACCGCGGGACGCGGCTGGATCGCCCTGGCGCTCGTGGTCTTCGCCTCCTGGCGGCCGCTGCGGGTGGCCGCCGGGGCGCTGCTCTTCGGCGGGGCGACCGTGCTCCAGCTCCACGCCCAGGCCGCGGGTCTCGGCCTGCCGGGGCAGCTGCTCTCGGCCGTCCCCTACCTCGCCACCATCCTGGCGCTCGTCCTGCTGTCGCTCGGCCGGCGCCGGGGCGGTTCGCTGGCGCCCGCGGCGCTCGGCCGGGTCTTCGCCCCGAGCCGTTGAGGGGCGCCGCCGCGCGGGACGGTCTCCCGCCGCCCGGCGGCGCGGGGGACCGGCCGCCGCAGGGCCGGACACCGCCGGGACCGGGCAGGCGCTCGCGGCGCCCGCGCGCTCCATCCTGGCCCTGGTCTTGCTCAGAAACGCCCCGGGGCGCCCCGATGCGGCGCCCGCGAGCCGCGGCGGACGACGCCGTCGAAAAGGGGTGGGGATTCATGATGGGCAGCATCGTCACGCGCCTGGCCGGCGCGCTCCTGTGCGCGGCCGTCGCGGCGGGTCCGGCGCGGGCGGCGGACAAGCTCAAGGTCGGCTTCGTCTATGTCGGCCCGGTCGCCGACTACGGGTACTCCTACCAGCACGACCTCAGCCGGAAGGCGCTGGCCGAGGCGCTGCCCGGCGCGGTCGAGACGACCTTCCTCGAGAACGTGCCGGAGGCCGACAGCGAGCGCGCCATCGAGAAGCTCGCCCGCTCGGGCGCCGGCCTGATCTTCACGACCTCCTTCGGCTTCATGGAGCCGACGCTGAAGGTCGCCAAGAAATTCCCGACGGTGAAGTTCGAGCACGCCACCGGATACAAGCGCGCCGGCAACGTCTCCACCTACTCGGCCCGTTTCTACGAGGGCCGCTACGTCTGCGGGAAGATCGCGGGCAAGCTATCGAAATCGGGGACCGTCGGCTACATCGCCTCCTTCCCGATCCCCGAGGTCGTCAGCGGCATCAACGCCTTCATGCTCGGCGCGCAGTCGGTCAACCCGGACATCAAGCTCAAGATCGTCTGGGTCAACACGTGGTTCGATCCCGGCAAGGAGGCGGAGGCCGCCAAGGCGCTCCTCGCCCAGGGCGCCGACATCCTGACCCAGCACACCGATTCCGCGGCGCCGCTGCAGGAGGCCGAGAAGGCCGGCAAACTCGCCTTCGGCCAGTCCTCGGACCAGTACCGCTTCGCCCCGAAGGCGCAGCTCACCTCGATCGTCGATGACTGGAACGGCTACGTGATCCAGGAGGCCAGGGCCGTCCTCGACGGCACGTGGAAGAGCCATGACAGCTGGGGCGGCATCAAGGACGGCATGGTCGTGCTGGCGCCCTTCACCAACATGCCCGACGACGTGAAGGCGCTGGCCGAGGAGACCAAGCAGGGGATCGTCGCGGGCAGGATCCACCCGTTCGAGGGGCCGGTGCTCAAGCAGGACGGCTCGGTCGCCGTCAAGGCGGGCGAGCGCGCCCCCGACCCGATGATCCTCGGCATGAACTGGTACGTGAAGGGGATCGACGATCGGCTGACCCAGTAGGCGCGCGGGGTCCCCGGGCGGCGGCGCCGGATCGCTCCGGCGGCGCCGCCTCGCCTCTCGATGCCGCTCAGGGACGCGGCGGGGGCGGCAGACCGGGCTCCTCGGCGGGCGGCGGGGCCC
>NZ_LSIX01000364.1:0-654 GCF_001556475.1 Methylobacterium sp. CCH5-D2
TCCCGGTGCGGCGCAGCGCGGCGCTCGCGATGACGATTCCAACCGTGCCGGCGGTCGCGAGGATGGACGTGGCTCGGCCCGTGGCAACGGCGAGCGTGGTGAGCCGGGTGCACGGAACGGCCGAGCGGAGCGCGGCGAGCGCAGCGCCGGCTCGGCCCGCGGTGCCGCGAGCCGTCTCGACGGCACCCAGCGGACGGAGTTTCGTCAATCGATCACCCGCGTCGGTGTGAGCCGCGTCAGCAACGTCAATTTCAGCTTGAACGTCGGCACGGCCATTCCGCGCTCGGTCACGTTGCACCGTCTGCCGCCCGCCATCATCAGCTTGGTGCCGGCCTACGAGGGCTACAGCTTCATTCTCGTCCGGGACGACATCGTGATCATCGATCCGGATACTTACGAGATCGTGGACGTCATTCCGGCCTGACCTCGAGTGCGAGAGGGCAGTTGCCAAGCTGCCCGGCCACCTCATCCTCCACCCGTCGCGGTTCGCCGCGGCGGGCGACCAGCCGATAGGAGTCCGGGCGGCAACCGCTCTCCAGTGCGGCCTTGTCGCGGACGTTGCCTGATCGACCCATCGCCCTGACGATGCGCTGACCGGGGCGGGCATAAGCCCCCTCCCCTCTCGGTGAGGGCGCAGTCTCGCGCAGAGCCCCT
>NZ_LSIX01000036.1:0-4005 GCF_001556475.1 Methylobacterium sp. CCH5-D2
GGCCCCGCCCGAGCCGGATCCGCCCGTCCGCCACGATGAGGTGGCGGTCGGGCACGCCGAGATAGACGTGGCCCGGCGCGATCGGCATCCCGTCCTCGGCGGGGCGGACCGGCAGGTCGGCGGCCGCCGCGCTGACCGTGGCCATGAGGCCGAGGCTGCGGGCCGGGACGTGCAGCACCACGAGGATCGCGGCCGCGAGCGTTCCGGGGAGCGCGCCCAGGATCGCCTTGAGCGGGGCGGTCGCGCCGGAGGAGCCGCCGATGACGATGATGTCGCGCTTGCTCAGGGCCGGCTCACGGGCTCCGGGGATGTTCGGTCAACCGCCGCGGCCCCGCGGGGTTCTGCGCGATTCGCCGGGCCGGCTCAGTGCGCCTCCTGCCAGTTCCCCGCGTCGCGCGCCTCGACCACCAGCGGCACCCGCAACGTCAGGGCCGGGGCGGGCGCCTGCTCCATCACCGCGGCGATCACGGGGAGCGCCCGCTTCACCTCGGCCTCGGGGGCCTCGAAGACCAATTCGTCGTGCACCTGCAGCAGCATGCGCGCCTCGATCCTCTCGGCGGCGAGCGCCCCCTCCATCCTGGCCATGGCCCGCCGGATGATGTCGGCGGCCGTGCCCTGGATCGGCGCGTTGATCGCCTGCCGCTCGACGCTCGCGCGCTCCTGCGGGTTGTTCGAGCGGATCTGCGGGTAGTGGCAGACCCGGCCGAACAGAGTGGTGACGTAGCCCTTGTCGCGGCAGAGGCGCTTGGTCGTGTCGATGTAGTCGCGGATGCCGGGGAAACGCTCGAAATACTGCTTGATGAAGGCCGAGGCCTCGGCCTGGCCGATGCCGAGCCGGTCGGCCAGCCCGAAGGCCGAGATGCCGTAGATGATGCCGAAATTGATGGTCTTGGCGCGCCGCCGCAGGTCCGGCGTCATCTCGGAGAGCGGCACGCCGAACATCGCCGAGGCGGTGGCCGCGTGGATGTCGATGCCCTCCTCGAAGGCCTGGCGGAGCTGCGGCACGTCGGCGATGTGGGCGAGGATGCGCAGCTCCACCTGGCTGTAATCGGCCGAGATCAGCCGGTTGCCGGGGGCGGCCACGAAGGCGCGCCGGATGCGCCGGCCCTCCTCGGTGCGGATCGGGATGTTCTGCAGGTTCGGCTCGGACGAGGAGAGCCGGCCGGTGGTGGTGGCCGCGAGCGAGAACGAGGTGTGGACCCGGCTCGTATCCCGGTCGGCATGGGCCTGGAGCGCGTCCGTATAGGTCGATTTCAGCTTCGAGAGCTGGCGCCACTCCAGGATCTTCTTCGGGAGTTCATGGCCCGCCTGGGCGAGTTCCTCCAAGAGCGTCGCGGGCGTCGCCCACTGGCCGGACGGGGTCTTCTTGGCGCCGGGCAGACCCATCTTGCCGAACAGGATGTCGCCGATCTGCTTCGGGGACGAGACCGAGAACGTCTCCTGCGCGTCCTCCTGGATCTCCTCCTCAAGGCGGGCCAGGATCTGCGAGAAGTCGCCTGACAGCCGGCTCAGCATGTCGCGGTCGACCCGGATGCCCGCCCGCTCCATCCGGGCGATCACCGCGATCAGCGGGCGCTCCAGGGTCTCGTAGACGGCGACCCGGTGCTCGGCGACGAGGCGCGGCTTCATCATCCGCCAGAGCCGCAGCGTCACGTCCGCGTCCTCGGCCGCGTAGGCGGTGGCGCGGTCGATCGCGACCTTGTCGAAGGTCACCTTGTTGCGGCCGGTGCCGGCCACGTCCGAGAAGGTGATCGGCTGGTGCCCGAGATGGCGCCGGGCGAGCTCGTCCATGCCGTGCCCGCCCTTGCCGGCGTCGAGCACGTAGGAGATCAGCATCGTGTCGTCGAAGGGCGCCACCTCGATCCCGTGGCGGGCGAGCACCAGCCAGTCGTATTTCAGGTTCTGGCCGACCTTCAGCACGCCCGGATCCTCAAGGAGGCCCTTCAGGCGCTTGAGGGCTGCGGCGACGTCGATCTGGTCGGCCACGCGCCGGAACTCGCCGGTGGCGGTCTTCGCCTTGCCGAAGAGGTCGCCGTCGCCCGCGCCCTCGACCGGTTCGAGATGTTCGAGCGGGATGTAGGCGGCCCGCCCCGGCGCGGTCGCGAGCGAGACGCCGACGAGGCCGGCCTTGTGCGCGTCGAGGTCGTCGGTCTCGGTGTCGACCGCGACGACGCCCGCTTCCCGGGCCTCCGCGATCCAGGCGTCGAGCTGTTCCAGCGTACGGATCGTCTCGTAGGATTGCGTGTCGAAGGGTTTGACAGATTCCGCCGCGCGGGCGGCCACGAGGCCGCCGGGCGTGGGCTCGGGCGGCGCGCGGGTCCGGGGCGCGGCGTCCGGCAGGTCGAACTCGGCGAAGGGATCCGTCTCGCCGCCCTCGGGCGGTGCGGCGCCCGGGGCGCGCTCGGCCCCCGCCGCCGCGGTCTCGGGATCGGGCGGCACGGCGTCGCCGAAGAACGGCACCGCGTCGCTGCCGCCGTTCGGGTTGGCGTAGCCGTGGGCCCGCGCACCTGGCAGCAGGCGCGGGTCGGGCTTCACGGCTTCCGGATCGACGTGGAGCATCTGGGCGATGCGCCGCGTCAGCGTGTTGAACTCCATCGCCTTGAGGAAGCCGACGAGCCGCTCCGGGTCGGGCTTGGGCAGCGCCAGGTCGTCGAGCGCCACGGGTACGGGCACGTCCTCCATCAGCGCCACGAGCTTTCGCGAGAGCTTGGCCTGGTCGATGTTGGCGAGCAGCGTCTCGCGGCGCTTGGGCTGCTTGATCTCGCCCGCCCGCTCCAGGAGCGCCTCCAGGCTGCCGAACTCCTTGATCAGCGCGGCGGCGGTCTTCAGGCCGATGCCCGGCACCCCCGGCACGTTGTCGGAGGTGTCGCCGATCAGCGCCAGCGCGTCGCCGATCTGGCTCGGCTGCAGGCCCTCCCACTTGGCCACGATCGCCTCGACGTCGAGGTTGCGCTCCGGCCGGTAGCCGGGCTTGCCCTTGGCGCCCGACTCGAAGTCGTAGAAGCGCACCAGCGGGCCGACGAGCTGCATCAGGTCCTTGTCGGAGGAGACGATGATCACGCCCGCGCCCCGCGCCTCCGCCTGCCGCGCGTAGGTGGCGATGAGGTCGTCGGCCTCGTAGCGTTCCAGCTCGATCGCGTGCAGGCCGAAGGCGCGCACCGCATCGCGCATCAGCGGCATCTGCCGCTTCAGGTCGTCCGGCGCGTCGGGGCGATGGCCCTTGTAGTCCGGGAACATCTCCTTGCGGAACGAGCCCTCCGACTTGTCGAAGACGATGCCGAGATGGCTCGGCATCGTGCCGGCCGCGCCGTCCTGAAGGAACTGCGCGATCTTCGTGCAGAACAGGCGCACGGCGCCGGTCGGCAGCCCGTCGGAGGGGCGGGAATTGTACTTCTGGTCCTGGTTGATCGACTGGAAGTAGGCCCGGAAGATGAAGGACGAGCCGTCCACCAGGATCACCTGATCGCCGGGCCCGACGGGCTTGCCGGCTTGCTGGGCGTCCTCGCTCGGCTGGGTCTCGGTCTTCGCGCTCATCGGGCCTTCGCGTCGCATCGCCTGAAGGCCTGTCTAGTGCCGTTTCCGGCCTCTGGGAAACGGCGATTGGGTCGCGGGGCTTCGTGTCCTCAGGCCCGTGCGGGGCGGCCCATGGGCAGGGCGTCCCGCCGCCGGCGCGCGGCGCGGCGGCGCAGGAGGTAGAGCGCGATTCCCGTGCCCACGAAGAGCGGCATGGCGAGCGCGGCCAGGCAGAAGACCAGCGCGACGACCGGGCCGAAGAAGCGCCCGCGATGCACCTCCAGCATGTTGTCGGCCATGCGCCGGCCGAGCGCGGCCTCCTCGGCGCGCGCGGCCGAGACGAGCGCACCGGTTCCCGGATCGAAGGTCATCTCCGAGCGCGCGCTTGGGGGATCGTCGGCCCCGGCGCGGTAGCGGATCCGGATCGTGCCGTCCCGCGCGCCCGGCAGGGTGACGGTCGCCAGGGCCGGGTTGGGGCCGGCCGCCGCCGTG
>NZ_LSIX01000365.1:0-273 GCF_001556475.1 Methylobacterium sp. CCH5-D2
TGCGACGCCCGCCGAAACGGGGGGCGCTACTCGGCGGCGGCGCGGTGCTTGACGGTGCCGCGGTCGCGGGCAAGCCGGTTGCCGAGCACGCCGATGCAGGAGACGAAGCCGCTCTGGAGGCGCGCCATGTCCCCCGAGAGCTTGTTGTAGGCCATCACCGCGGGGATCGCGACGACAAGGCCGATCGCGGTGGCGAACAGCGCCTCGGCGATGCCCGGCGCCACCACGGCGAGCGAGGTGTCCTGGCTCTTCGCGATCGACGAGAACGAGTTC
>NZ_LSIX01000366.1:0-13344 GCF_001556475.1 Methylobacterium sp. CCH5-D2
TGCGGGCGCAGTCCTCGCAGACGTCGGCGCACTCGGCGCAGGTATGCTTGTGGTGCTCCGTGCCGAGCAGCATGAAGTGCGCCGAAGTCCGGCAGATCTCGGCGCAGGCAAGCATCAGGCGCAGGTGCCCGGGCTCGACGTGCTTGCCGCCGGCGGGCAGGCAGTGGTTCGAGGCCATGCCGAGGCAGGTCTGGTAGCAGCGCAGGCACTCGTCGATGCAGGCCTGCATATCGTGGCTCATCTGATGCATGTCGTCGCTCGCATTGTTCGGGAGGATGCTAAGCCTTACTATCAAGGGAAGCCCCGAGGCCGACGAGGCCGGGGCGTCGCGAATGTCAACATACCCAACCGGGGTATTGTTCCGGGTCCCGGGGCCAGCGGTCGCCCGACCATCAGAGGTACACGGCAGCATGGCAGGTTCCGAAGAGGACCATGGAGGCGTCCCGGTCGACCATAGGCAGCAGATCCCGCGGCTCCGTCGAATCGAGGGGCAGGTGCGCGGCGTGCAGCAAATGATCGAGAACGGGCGCTACTGCATCGACGTCGCGCACCAGATCGACGCGGTGGTCGCTGCGCTCAGGCGCGTGCAGTCGGACATGGTGCGCGACCACATGCACGCGCTGGTGCAATCCTCGCTGGCCGGGAACCTCTCGGATACCGAGCGGCAGCGCCTGGCCGACGAGGTCGGCGGTCTCATCGCTCGCATCGTCTGACACCTCCGGCATTCCCGCCAGGCCCGCTCAAGGTCCCGCGCCTGGAAGTCCGGGCAAGAGGCGCGCCATGGCGCCGCCGTAGCTGCCGTCCGGCGCTGCATTCTGCCGGCTGGCCATCGCGGAGGTTGCCCGGCATGGGGCGTGACGATGGCGGCGGGGCAGCCTGCCCCGCCGCCCGGATTGTCGCACTTTGGCAACATCCAGCCGGATCCGGCCGGGAGCCGCGGATTAACTCGCGACTGGCTTTGACGAACGATTGTCGGCGCGTTTACCCATGAGGGGTATAACGGAGGTGCCGATGGCCGGTATGTCGCGACGAGCCCTTCTCACCGGCGCCGCCGGGGTCTTCGGCGCGGCGGCATCCCTGCCGCGGGGCGTCGGCCGGGCCCTCGCGCTCGAACAGCGCAACGGGGTGAGCTTCCTCAAGGGGCCTTACAACCTCGCCTTCTTCTACCGGCACAACCGCGCGTACCGCATCGGCGCCGGGATGCACTTCTTCCACTCGAAGCAGCACGACTTGCTGCAGTTGACGCGCTTCGAGGACCACGCCGCCGTCGACGCCCGCTTCGACAAGGAGGCCCAGGAGTGGCTGCGCGATCCGCCGGCGACCGAGCCGGAGATGCCGTACTACTCAAGCTACGTCGACCGGGCGATGCACACGCTGTTCCGGACGATCGACTGGACGCACATGCATCACGAGCAGACCTACGACGTGATGTCGTTCCGTGAGATCCCTTGGGCCGAGAAGAAGGTTTGGACGGACCGCACGGTCCGCTACTACCTTGAGATGCAGACGCCGGGCGTGCCCCGCAGCGTGGCGCCGCTCGAACTCACGATGCGGCGCGCGGGCATCATGATGAAGCCCTACCTGAACCACTTCCGGAACTTCTACCCGCTCGACCAGAGCCTGTTCTACGTCGCCCACTGGTGGCATCCGGCCGTCTACGAAGCCCAGATGATCTCGGGTAACCATGATCAGGAGGTCGCGATCAAGGCCGTCGAGGAGACCATGTACCGCGAGATCCTTAACGACCGCCCGCAGCGAATGGTGCTCTCGCGCGAGATCATGCCGCGCTACTCTCGAATGAGCCCGGAGAGCGCAAACATCTTCGACAACCTGCACATGCTGCACGGCATCGCCTACTCGATCCTGGCCTACAAGGGCTGGTCGGTCGAGGAGAAGCGGGCGGAGATGTACCGCGTCATCGAGGCCATGGGCTACCAGCCCGGCGACGAGGTTTACGCGCGCAAGTTCCGCGAGCCGCATCCGGGCTACGATCCGCGCACCTACCCGGCTTGGGTGCGCTCGCCCCAGGGCGCGATGGGCATGATCATGATGGACATGCTCATGGAGATGCTGCCGATGATGTATCCGGGCGGCCTCTCCAAGGACCGGAAGGCCGCCGTCATGCGGCAGATGATGATGAACGGCCGGCTCGGAATCGAGCCCGGCGAGGTTCCCGGCTCGCTCCACGACGCCTTGATGCAGGTCGCCCCCGGCATGCGGATGATGCCGGGCTCGACCGAGCCCGGGGAGACCCCGGCCATGATGGTCGAGCACATGGTCTCCGCCTGGAAGGCCAAGGCCGCCCGCATCCCGGACGTGGCCCCCATCGACATGGGCGTCGAGCCGAGCTTCGGCCCGGCCCGCGTCGCCGTGCGCTGAGGAGCCCCGCGCCATGCCGAAGATCGTTCGCGCCGCCCTCGCGGCCGCCCTCGTCGCCTCCGCCGGCCCGGCGCTCGCCGCGGATCACACCAACCTGGAGGAGGGGCTGCCCATCACCGTCGAGGACGCCTACCCGATCAAGGAGAACGGCCTCGAAGTACAGTCCTACTTCCAGTACAACCGCACCCGGAACGACCCGCGTGGCCTCAGCAGCCTGATGGCCGTGCCCCGCGTGGAGTGGGGGGCCTTCAAGAACTTCCAGTTATCTGTCGAGGCGCCTTACAGGGTTGGCACGGCGAGCGACACCGACCAGGGAGCGTTCCGGGCCCAAGGCTTCTACAACTTCAACCAGGAAGACCTCGTCCTGCCGGCCCTGGCGGTCGCGCTCGGCGTCAACACCCCCTACGGCCGCATGGCGGGCGGGACCGAGACCGAGCTCAAGTTCCTGGCGACCAAGAGCATCGGCACGCCGGACCCGGAGGGGCTTTCGCCCTACTCCTACGTGCCGCGCCGGATTCACTTCAACGCGTCATGGTTCCACAACTACGACCCAACCACAGGGCGCGAGGCGGAGCGGCGCGACCGCTACCGTGTCGGGGTGGGCTACAGCCAGCCGGTGTCGAACAACGTAGTGCTGGTCGCCGACATCTTCCGCGAGACCGACCGCGAAAGGGGGCGCGCGGTGAACCTGGCTGAGATCGGCGCCCGCTACATCGTCACGCCCCAGACAGTCTTGACCGGGGGTGTCGGGGTCGGCTTCGGCGGCGACCGCCGGCAGGACTTCCGCGTCACGGCCGGCCTGCAGCATTCGCTAAGCTTCCCGTACTCGTTCGACCCGCCCCGCTGAAAGGCCGGACGCGCAGCCTCCCGCGGCCCTCGGCTGGTTTACCGCGAGATCGGAGAGTTCGAATGGGCCCGGAACGCCATGCCTGGACATCCAGGAACGCCGGGCGAAGGCGCCGTGTGCGGCCGGGCGTCCTGGCGGCCGCGCGGAGGACGTTCCTGCGCATCCTGTTGGCCATCGCCGTCGCGGGGGCGTGCGGCGTCGTCGGCAGGCAGATCCTAACCTCCGCGGCCTCGACGGAGCCCTACGCGAGCGGCCAAGGCCCGCGCGAAACCCTGGGAACGCTGCGTTGACCGGCTTACGCCGGCGAAGGCGGTCGTCGGATTTGGGGCAATCCGCGCCGACGCGCGACGGGGCGGCGGCTGCACGGTCGCGGTGCGTCCATGTGCTGGTGCCGCCGGGTGCCACGGATGCGCGGCGTTCTTCGAGGGGCTCCTTGTCCGCGCGTGCGGCACAGGAGGCCGGCGAGGCGCGCGTGCGCGGCAAGAGGTCGAACACGTGGCCCCGGCGCCCGAGCGGTCGAGAAGCGGGTCCGGGACGAGTGCGGGCGCGCGCGACCGGACGAGCGGGTCGGCGTCTTGCGTTCGCCGTCACCACGGTGAGGGATCTACGCATGCACCTCTGCAGTGCGTCGTAGCTGGCCGGGAGGCGTCGCGGCTGGGCCGAGGGGTGGACCGGCTGCCGTTAAAACTTCGAGAGGCATCCAGGGTCCGACGAACCCGCTCCCGAGAACGCCCGCCGGCTCAGCCTGGCCGGAACGTGCTGGGGGGGCGGCCGGCCGCGACCGGTGAGGCCGCGAACAGGTCCGCCGGCGAGGTCTCGTCGAGCGCCGTGGTCGGCCGAGCCTCCATGGGCGCCTCCGACCGCCTCCGCTGTCTTGGTAACCGCGAAGCGCCGGCCGGGTATCCGACCCTGCGACGGCGGCGACGAACGTGACGGACGTTCGCCGAATCGAGCGTACCGCAACGAATCTTAAGCGGCCGTGTCGCCTACCGCCAAGCTAGCTGCGCGGCGTCCGCCGGATCATCCGCGGCGCGCAGGCCAGGGCGGTCCGCATCGTGACCTGCCCCGCCCGCAGCGGTCCCAGGGCTGCCCGGGCAATGCGGCCTTCGTCCCGGCCTTCCGGCGCAGGAAGGCGGCGGCCTCGGCCGCGGGCAGGGGTTTGCCGAACAGGTAGCCCTGCGCCTCGCCGCAGCCGGACAGCCGCACCGCGTGGAGCTGCCGCTCCGTCTCGACGCCCTCGGCCGTGACCGCAGCGCCGAGGGAGGCCCCTAGGCCGGCGATGGCCCCGACGATGGCTGCCGTGCCCGGATCGTCCACCGCCTCGACGAAGGAGCGGTCGATCTTGATCCGGTCGAGCGGGAACCTCCGCAGGTAACTCAGCGAAGAGTATCCTGTGCCGAAGTCGTCGAGCGCGAAGCGCACGCCGAGGCCTCGCAACTCGTGCAGGCAGGCCAGGACCGCGGGGTTGTCCCGCAGGAGCGCGGTCTCGGTGATCTCCAACTCCAGGCGACCGGCGTGCAGGCCGGTGGCGGCCAGCGTCGCGACGACGCCCTCGACCAGGCCGGGCCGCATCAGCTGGACGGCCGAGACGTTGACGGCCAGGCGCATGTCTCCCGGCCATCGCGCCGCCTCCTCGCAGGCGTTGCGGAGCACCCACTCGCCGACCGGCACGATGAGCCCCGTTTCCTCGGCCACCGGTATGAAGGCGTCCGGCGGGACGCGGCCTCGGGTCGGGTGCGTCCAGCGGATCAGCGCCTCGAACCCGGTGATCGCCAGCGAGCGCGCGTCGACCACGGGCTGGTAGTGCAGCTCGAACTGGTCCCGCGCGAGCGCCCCGCGCAGGTCGAGCTCCAGCCGCTGCCGGCCGCTCGCGGCCTGACCCATCGCAGGGTGATAGAACCGGTACCCGTCGCGGCCCGAGTCCTTGGCCGCGTAAAGCGCGAGGTCGGCGTTCTTGAACAGCGTGTCGCCGTCCCGGCCGTGCTCTGGCGCGAGCGCGATCCCGATGCTGGCCCCGACCGTGATCTCGTGTCCCTCGATGCGGAACGGCGCCTGAAGGGCCTCGACCAGGCGCGCGGCCACGGCGGCGCCCTGCCCCGGGTTGGCGACGGGAGCGGTCAGCACGGCGAACTCGTCCCCGCCGAGCCGCGCCAGGACGTCCCCCTCCCGTAGGCGGTCGCGCATCCGGGCAGCGACGGACCGTAGCAGCGCGTCGCCGGCCGGGTGGCCGAGCGTGTCGTTCACCGCCTTGAAGCGGTCGAGATCCAGGCAGAGCACGGCGCACGTCGCGTCGTGGTGGCCGACCTCTGCGAGCCGTCGGTCGAGGCACTCGCGGAAGCGGGTCCGGTTCGCGAGGCCGGTCAGCGCGTCGTGGTGCGCCATGTGGGCGATCTGGGCCTCGGCCCGCTTACGCGCGGTGATGTCCGTGTAGGTGCGCACCATCCCGCCGCCTTCGAGCGGCACCGTACGGACCTCAAGGACGGTCCCCTCCGGGCGCTCCCGCTCGTGGATCCGGCTGTCGGCCTCCCTCGCCTGCTCCCGTCCCGAAGGAGGCAGCGCCTCGGCCGGGTCCGCCGTCTCGCCGCGGGCGACCTGATGGCGCCGCACCGCCTCGAAACTCGGCTCGCCGCGCAGGAGCTCCCCCGGCAGGTCGAGAAGCTCAAGCGCGCGCCGGTTGTGCACGCGGACACGCCGTGCGGCGTCCACCATAAGGAGGCCCTGGTCCATGTGCTCCAAGGTTGCGCGGAGCAGCGCCGAGGTCGCGCGCAGGTCGTCCTCGACCCGGACGAGGTCGGTCACGTCCATGCAGGCGCCGAACAGCCCGACGACCTCGCCCGCGGCGTCCCGCTCGGCGACCGCGTGGGCCAGCACGACGCGGATCTCGCCGTCCGTACGAACGAAGCGCGGACGATGCTCGTAGGCCTCACCTCCCATGGCGGTCCGCTCAAGGCGGACGCGCACATCTTCTCGGTCCTCCGGATGGAACGTGTCGAGCACCGCTTGCTTCGTCGGCGCCCCGGCCCCGGGTGGACGGCCGAAGATGGGGTACATCCCGTCCGACCACGTGATGCGCTCGCTGGGGAACGCGATGCGCCAGTGGCCGATCTTGGCCCAACGCTCCGCCAGGCCGAGGTCGCGGTTTGCCCGGTGCAGTTCGTTCTCGCGCGCCTGCAGGGCGACCTTCGTCTCCTGCAGGCGAAGGTGCGAGACGGCGAGGGCGGCGAAGTCGCGGAGCCGGCGCCTCCGCGCATCATCCAGCGCCCGCGGCTGCGTGTCGATGAGGCAGAGGGTGCCGAGCCGCAGGCCGTGCTTCAGGCTGAGGGGCGCGCCGGCGTAGAACCGGATGCCGGGCGCGCCGGTGACGAGCGGGTTGCCCGCGAAGCGCGGGTCCAGGCCGGCATCCTCGACCACGAGGATGTCGTCTGACCGGATGGCGTGGTTGCAGAAGGCGGCATTCCGGGCTGTGCTGACCGCGAAGGTCCCGACGCCCGCCACGAACCACTGCCGTTCCGCGTCGACGAGGGAGACGGCCACGGTCGGCGTGCCGAGCATCTCGGCGGCGAGGCGGCAGATGGCGTCGAGATCGGGATCGGGCGGCGAACCGAGGATGCCGAGGCTGCGCAGGGCCGTCAGGCGTTCGGCCTCGTGATCGGCAGGCGGGATCATGCGCTCGTCCAGTGCCCGGCCGTTCGACCGGCCTTCATCGGGAGGGGCGGGCGGCTCGCTGCGCCGCCGTTCAAGCGAACGTATCGGCGTCAACCGTTAAGGCATACCTACGGGGGGTTCTGGGCAGGCATTCTGGCCCGGCCGCCTCGCTAGACTGGCCATGGACAGGGCGCCGGCGTCTTGTGGGCCGGGGCGGTGGGCTCGCGCGGCATGCCGCGCCCCCTGGCCGGCCTTCCCTTGAAACGGTCGCGACACGCGACTTGCGGGGGCCGCTGTCTGAGCCGCGCGGCCTCGGCCGGCTGACCCACGCATGGTCCAGCGGGGGCCTGGCCATGGCCGGTTTACACCAGGGCCGAGCTGCATCGGCGCCGGTTCCCGACGGCGCCATGGCCGTGTTCGGCGCAATGACCGCGAGCGAGCGCTGCCGCGGGGGAGGCTCCGCACCGGCACCTGGCCCTGGGCTCCAGCGGCGTCGCGTCGGAACGGGCGACCGCGTCCGGCCCGGTGTCCATCCGGGTGGCGCGCCGAGGCGCGGCCGAGATGGCTCTAGAGGGCGATACGCATCCGGTGAAAGGCTTGTTTAACCTTACCGCCATTCGCTAGCGGGCCATGGTCCGAAATGCTTGCCGTCCGACGCCGGGTGCCGTAGCTATGGCCATGGCCATGGATGCCCTGGCCTGCAGCTTCGCCCAGGGCTGCGCGGCTTCAGGCCAGGGGAGCACACCATGTTCAACGACCTTCGCTCCGCCGTCAGGCGCATCGAGGAGGAGATCGATAAGGTCGTCGAGGAGCAGAACAGGTTCCTGCGCTCGACCGCGTCGCGTCTGGCGGTCCTCTACCTTCAGAAGGAGCGCATGGAGGAGCTGTTGGCAAAGGCGGGGACGGAGCCTGTCCCGATGCCCTCGCCCGTGACGCCGACCTCGCCCCCTACTCCGGCGAAGCCCGTGCGGACGGGGGCGCCTTCCGTGGTCCTAGGTCGTGCGGCCACGGTGATCGTGGAGGCGCTGGAGCGGGCTGGAGAGGCCGGCCTGTCCGGGACCGAGCTGAACGATGCCGTCCGAGACGCCAAGATGAGCAAGGACGCTTCCGAGAAGGCGAAGACGCGTTTGAAGCGCCTGGGCCTGGTCCGCCACGATGAGCTTGCTCGCCGGTGGTACGCGCTGCCTCCGGCGTAAGTAGGCACCAGATGACGGCGGCCGGAGAAGTCGGGGCGGGCGGGTGCCTGAACCTTAACCAACCGGGAAAAGTCAGTCCAGGCAAGCTACACCGCAGGTGTAAAAACTTGCCGGAACATGGTACTATTCGACTTGGATGATGGAGGCGTGCATGGCGGCCAGTCACCTCAAGCGGGCGTTGACCTCTCGCCCGCATGCTCCGGCGGCTGACCGGCCGGTCGGGCGGGCACGGGCTCGTGGCCCGCCCTTGGGTCGGGCTGACCCGGGACCTCAAGTCTCGGACGAGCAAAAAGAAACGCGCGGCCCATGGGCCGCGCGCTTTACCCTGAACTCGCCTCTCAGTGTCGCAGCTGCCGCGAGTGTCAGGCATCCCGCGCCCAAAGGCTCGGGATTGGCCAGCCAAGGCCAACGGGTTTCTCCGAGAGGCTGCCAGGCCGCTCGGATCGACGGGCGTACACTAGCCGCACATGCGCGCCTGCGCAAGCGTCTCGTTGCGTTCGTCCTGGATCCCGTTGGCGACCATCGCCGAGGACCCGCCCCCGAGGGGCGCGGGCCCGGTCCCTTCGCCTGCGAGAGGACAAGACCCATGGACGACCTGGATTTCGGTGGCCTCACCGACGACGACCCCGTCTCCGCTGCCTTCCTCGACCCCGACTTCGACCGGTGGGACGGCGACATCGCGCGCGCCCTGGGCCGCCGGGCCGCCGACATCGACGGGCGGGGCCCCTCCGACGGGGACGATGCCGACCGCTGAGCGTCCGCACCGCGGTTCGCTCCCCTCCCCCGGCCCAGGCCGGGGGAGTCCCCTGTCCAGCGACGGGCCGCCCCGCGGCCGTCATGCCGGAGTTCCGTGATGAAGACCCGTGACCAGGAAACGAACGCCTCCCCTCCCGCCCTCGATGATCCCGCCCGGGCAGCATCGTGCCGCCAGGTGCCGCCGGACGCGCACGACCGGTACAGGCCCGTCAACGTCCCCTCCCCGCGTGCGCTGGCGTGCGTAGGCATCAGCCAGGCAGCCCTCGCCGTTCGCGTCGCGGACCTCGGCCTCGACGTCGTCCACATGACGCTGGGCCGCGACGAGGGCACGGGCCTAGTCGTCGCCGCCGCCCTCGACGCGGAGCGGCGCAGACCGGTCGATGTCCTCAGGCTGTTCGGTGACGGCTCGGGCACGGCGGGCGGGCTCGGTGCGGCCTGGCCGTGCCTGGGCGTGCCGGAAGTCATCGTGGTGGACCACGCCGTCGGGTACCATGACACGGGCTTCCACGAGGCCGCGTGGCGGATGGGGATCCAGGTCCTGCACCGGCCCGCACGTGCACTTCCGGGACACGCGCACCTCAACGCCCTGTTGGGCCGGTCCGGGGCCTGTCGGGACGGTCAAGGGCGAAGCGCCGTGACCATGGCGGCGCTCGTCGGCGCGGTGCATGCCTGGATCTCCGCGTGCTACGCGTCCCCGCGCAGCCGTGACGTGGATCCGATGCGGACCGTCCCGCCCGCCGGCCCGCCGGCAGCGTCGCGGGCTCATGCCTGGGCGTTGCGGGGCAAGGCCGGCCGGAACATGGTCGGCCGGATGGCGGCAAGCCGCCGCTAGGCCTGGCAGGGCCATGGGCCCGCCGTCGCCCGCCGGGCCCTGACGTCCGACCCGGAGGGCGAGGCGCGCCCAATCCAGGGGCCGATGTCCCTGCTTCGCGGCCCCAGCGGACACCGGGCCGCGGCATTCCCTCGCCGAGTGGCGGGGTCCGTCGGAAGCCAAGCCGCTCGCCGGGCGCAACCGGCAAGCGCCTTGAGAAGGCGTCAAGGCGGGGGGCCAGGGTCGCGCGATGGTGGGCACGAGCGTCGCCGCCCCCGCGCCGCGGCAGCGATGCACCGATCGAACCCGGCACGACCGCGGCCCCGCCGGGCTCACCCTCGCCCTCCGGCCGGTCGGATGGTGCGGAGCGCCCGGCGCACCCCTCCTCGTCGAGACGCACGTGCCCGCCTCGGGCACCCGGCGGCCCGGGCCACGGTTCCTGACCCGGCGCCATCGGCGAACCATGCCCCCCGACCTCCGCGGCCGCCACCTCCTCGGATTGGAGGGCCTCGTGGGCGCCGAGCCAGCCGCCGATGCGCTGGTCGACTCGGTCGGGAAGCCGCCAGGGCACCGAATTGGACATGGGAGGAGCAGAACTCGCCCGGGAAGTCGAAGGGGGAAGCAGCCACTCGCCGCCGGTCTCGTGGTCGAGACGCCCGAGGAAGGTGGGCTCTCCGCTCGCGGGATCGCGCGGTACCAAGCTCCACCGCATGTGCATGGCGTTAAGGACGAGGGACTCGATCAGGGCCCCGCAGGTGCCGAGCGACAAGCTGGCAACGCGCCAGGTGCCGCAGCATGCTCGACCGTGAGCGCGCCCTTCCCCGCGAGCAGATCCCCGATCCCGGTCAGGGGTTCCGAGCGGTTGTGAAACACGCGGAAGGTCCAGACCCCGCTCAACTCCCCGTCCGCGTCACCGCCCTCCCCGGAGTTAGGCGAGACCAGCGCTCGGCCTGAGAGCCACGCAATCCTGTGACCGCGCGGGCCAGGCCTTGCTTGGCACACGGATGTCCCCGCTTGCGGCCGAGGATCGGGGGCGGGTCGCAGCTTGTCCCTTTCACGACCGCCCGGACGATCAACGCGTGCTCCCGGGCGGAGCAGCACTCTGCCGATTCGGGCCCGCGCCACTCGCGAGCGGCGGTCCCGGCGGGCCCCGCGAGGGTGCCTGATCCGCGGCGGGGCGGCTCCGTCCCAACTCTCCGGTGCCCGCATGCCCACTTCCGGCCAAGTTCCGTGTGCCTTCAACGCGTCCGACGCTTCTACCGCCGGCATCCCGCCCGTCTCGGAGGAGGAAATCCGTCGGGCGATGCGGGCCGTCTTCGCGGTTTGCGCGCCCGAATCGAGCATGATCCTGAACGTGTTGCTGGACAACCTTCTCACTGCCAGCCAAGCGGGAGGCATCCTGCGGTCCAAGCTGCACGGCCTGGACGTCGGCTTGCGCAAGCACCTCAGGCAGACGTGGCTCGACGGGGTCGTCATGCCGCTCGCCAGGTCGCGCAACCCACTCCATCGCGCCGCCTTCTCCGCCTTGCCGCAACTGCGGGACCCGCGGGACGTCTCCGGCCTCCTCGCGGCTGTCGGACAGATCGCGGGCGAGGTCCCGGAGCACACCACGGCGCGGGATCACCTCGACGGTGCCGTCCGCTTCCTTGAGGCGCTCCCGATCCTGATGCGCGCGGTCGAGGCCCTCGAAGCCCGGACCTTCGCCCAGGGGGCGGGCCGCTCGCGAGCGGTCGGGTACGATTCGGGGGCACGCGACGACACGCTTGCCCGTCAGGTGCGGTCGGTCGCGCATGAGTTCCGCAAGGCGGCGCGGAAGGCGCTCGCGCCCCTCGTGGTGCGCCTCGCGGACGCCATCTTCGAGGCGGAGCTAGGAGCGGTCCGAAGCGCGTCGTTCGCCCGGGCCGCGCCGGTTCTGCGGTCGCCCCCGGTCGGGGGACCGAGGAAGCGGGGCTTGGAGGGGCCGCCCTGGCGTCGTCGCCTGCTCGAAGGGCTGCAGGGCGATATCTGGGGCGGCTTGGGGGAGGCGCTGGAAACCGTGCTGCGGCGCCATCCCGGGCTGGAGGTCATGGAGGTCGCCGTCGAACGCAGCGGCGACCTGTCCGGGCGGGCTCGGGCTATCCTGGCGCGACACGGGATCCGGTTTGCGGTCGCCACCTGCTTCGACCTTCAGCTCGGCTCGATGCAGCACAGGGCAGAGGATCTCGTCGGGCCCGGCCACCGGGCCGACCGGCCCGCCTGGGCCGAGGTGGACGCGTGTCTAGACGCCCATGTGCCGCCGGAACTCGACACCTCCTCCTTCCGCCTGATGCGCCGCATCCTGGAACGGGACGGCGGCGACGGCTTCGTGCTCGATGCCTACGCGGAGGACCAGCTCGTGATCGCTTGCCGCGCCGGTGGCCAGCTTCCGGCGGATTTCGCGGACTGGCTCGTCCGGGCCGCCGACGCCGAGGGCGTGACCCTGCGGTTCGCCGCCGACGACGGTGGACCACCGGTCTCCGAACTGGCGCGCGTCGGCTTCGCGTGGGCGGAGGGAAAGGAGCGGTTCTTCATGACGCGGTCGGCCGCGCCCGATCCAGGAACAGGCCCCTTGCCCTGAACGGCGTTCTGCCGGGCGCGGGTTGAAGGGAGGGCCGGCCGATGTCGCGGGCGCCGGCCCCACATAGCGCGAGCGGCGCAAGCCCCGGGCCGACGTCGCCGGTCCGGGTTCGATGATGAACCGGGGCGCCTTCGGGGCGCGCCGGCACCGGTCGGCAGCCGCCCTGCCGGCTCGGCACGTGGCGACGGAAGCCTCGGGCCGCACAGTATCGTAGGAGGGATCGAGCGGGCACTCTCCGGTTCCCCCTGTCCTCTTGAAGCGACGCGAGGCGGCACGGCGGCGCCATGTTCCTCGGGCCGCACCTACCATGGCCGGGCGCGTGCCGGGATCGGACGCGGATGGAACGGCCGCGGGCATGCTCCACGGCCGCTCGCGTTGCCGGTGGCGAGGCCTCGGGATGTCGCCCGGCCGCGCGGGCATTGGAAACGGCCAAGGTTCCCGCGACCGACGGTCCGGCAGCCGGTGAAAGCACGCAGCGCCTTATGGACACCAAGCTCGAACTCATGTTGTTGTCGAGCTTAGATGACAGGGGGAGCCGACATGGTGATCGTCAGGATGCCGGGTGGCGACGTCGAGTATATCGCTCCGGACGAGCTCCTGTGGATGCGTCAGGCTTTTGACCACGAGTTCAAGGATGCGGTGATGCTCCGCATCACGGGTGACCGGATCTACTCCGTGGAAACGGTGGCTTCCCTGGCCGCGAAGTTCGCCGCAGCCGGGGCTGCCATGGCTCGGCTGACCCCTCCCGAGGGCGCCATCGAGATGATGGTCAGCGCGGAACGGGTCCGCGAGGTGGAGCCGCCGAGCCCCGCCATCCACCACGAGGGCGCCGGATCGGTCCTCAAGTTCGGTCCCAAGCTGATGCTCGCTGTGCGTGAGAGCGAGGCCGAAGCGGAGGCCGTCCTGGCCGAGGCGCTCAAGGGTCGGCCGCCGGCACCTGCGGCATTGGCCGCGGCGGCCCTGGGAGGCGCCATCGTCGGTGCTGCGGTCGCCGTAGCCGTGACGGCGCCGGGTGCGGAAGGCCCGGATCGCGAGCCACAGGAGCGCCCGGAACCGGCGTGAGGGCCGCGGCGGCGCGCCGGGCCCGCTCGTGCCCCCTCGCCCGGCCCGCCAG
>NZ_LSIX01000367.1:0-234 GCF_001556475.1 Methylobacterium sp. CCH5-D2
GGGTAGGGCGGGGGTGTTACGATCCGGTCTTACGGGCCGGTCTCGCGATCCGACACAGCACGCCATAGCGGCACAAACGCGACGCGCCCCCTCTCCCATAGGGAGAGGGTTGGGGTGAGGGGTATGCCGTCCCAGACTGCGCACGTGGTCGACGCGCGTTCAGCTCAGCGTCTTACTCTGAAACCTCATACCCCTCACCCGGCTTTCTGCGAAAGCAGACCTCTCCCTATGGGA
>NZ_LSIX01000368.1:0-2835 GCF_001556475.1 Methylobacterium sp. CCH5-D2
GGAGATGTGTATAAGAGACAGGAGCAGCTTCGTCAACGACCCCTACCACGACCCCCGCTCCGCCTACTCGCAGCGCCAGGGCAGCGGTCAGATCCTCGGCGCGCCGATGCTGCACGAGCCCGCCCCCGTCGTCGCCCGCCGCAACGTCGTGTCGCCGGCCTGGGCCGCGGGCTGGTCCAAGCGTCCGGCGCGCTGATCCCAGCCGGCGATGCGGCGCACGACGTTCAGGCCTGCATCGCGGCGAGAGGGCCGCCCATCCAAGTCCTGCGATGGCACTTTCGCGATTTTCGAAAGTATCCGTCGCCCATCGTGATCATGCGGCGCGCCAAGATGCGCGATCTCTCGCACAAAGCGCCGCGCGTCACCGTCGACCTTCTCGCACAACGAGGATCTCACGTGGACAACATCATCCAGGGTATCTCGACCTTCAAGGGCCAGATCTTTCCCGGACAGCAGCAGATGTATCAGCGCCTGGTCCGGGACGGGCAGAGCCCGAAAGCCCTGATCATCGCCTGCGCGGATTCCCGCGTCTCGCCCGAGCACATCACGCAAGCCGGGCCCGGCGAGCTGTTCGTCTGCCGCAACGCCGGCAACATCGTGCCCCCGTTCACGCAGCAGAACGGCGGCGTCTCCTCGGCGATCGAGTACGCGGTCGTGGCGCTCGGCGTGCGCGACATCGTGGTCTGCGGCCATTCCGATTGCGGCGCCATGAAGGGGCTGATGACGCCCGAGGCGCTGGGCAGGATGCCGAGCGTCGCCGCCTGGCTGCGCCACGCCGCGGCCGCCGAGCGCATCGTCTGCGAGGCCTACCCGGCCGGGATGGACCCGAAGGAGCACCACCGGGCACTCGCCCTGGAGAACGTGATGGTGCAGCTCGCCAACCTGCGCACTCATCCGAGCGTCGCCGCCGCGCTCGCCAAGGGCGAGCTGACGCTGCACGGCTGGTTCTTCGAGATCGAGAGCGGCGAGTTGCTCGCCTACGACGGCGAGGCCGCCCGCTTCGTGCCGCTCGGGGACGAAGCCGACCTGCCCGTCGCCCAGGCCTCGCTGACCCGCCGGGTCGCGGAGCCGGACTACCGGACCGCCCCCGTCGCCGCCGCCTGAGGACAGGTCCATGCAGGCACTGTCCCGATCCGTGTCCCGATTCCTGCCGGCGGGCGCGCGCGCGAACCTCGCGCGTGGAAATCTCGCCAGCGATTTGCCCGCCTCCGTCGTCGTCTTCCTGGTCGCCCTGCCGCTCTGCATGGGCATCGCCATCGCGTCGGGCGTGCCGCCCGAGCGCGGCCTGATCACCGGCATCGTCGGCGGCATCGTCGTCGGGCTCATCGCCGGCTCGCCCCTCCAGGTCAGCGGGCCGGCAGCCGGCCTCGCCGTCATCGTGTTCGAGTTCGTGCGCCAGCACGGGCTCGACGTGCTGGGTCCGGTGCTGGTGCTGGCGGGCGCCTTCCAGCTCCTGTTCGGGGCGCTCCGGGTCGGCGGCTGGTTCCGGGCGATCTCGCCGGCCGTGGTGCACGGGATGCTCGCCGGCATCGGCGTGCTGATCGTGCTGGCCCAGATCCACGTGCTCACCGACGCGATGCCGCAGGCCAGCGGCCTCGACAACCTCGTGGCGATCCCGGCCGCCTTCTTCAACTTCGTCTCCGGCGAGGGCAACCGCTTCGGCGCGGTCGCGGTGGGGCTCGCCACCATCGTGGCGATGATCGGCTGGGAACGCCTGCGGCCGGCGAGCCTCCGGGTGCTGCCGGGCGCGCTGGTCGGCGTGCTCGCGGGCACGCTCGTGGCCACGCTCGGCGCGATGGACGTCAAGCGCGTCGAGGTGCCGGACGCGATCCTCGCCAGCATCGCGCTCCCCACCGCGGAGCTGTGGGGGCGGCTCGCCGAGCCGACGCTGATCGTGATGGCGCTGACCATCGCGGTGATCGCCAGCGCCGAGAGCCTGCTGTCGGCGGCCGCCGTCGACCGCATGCACGACGGGCCGCGCACGCAGTACAACCGCGAGCTCGGCGCGCAGGGCGTGGGCAACGTGATCTGCGGGTTCCTCGGCGGCCTGCCGATGACCGGCGTGATCGTGCGCTCCTCGGCCAACGTCCAGTCGGGGGCGAAGACCCGGGCCTCCACGGTGCTGCACGGCACCTGGATCCTGGCCTTCCTGCTCCTCCTGCCCTTCGTGCTGAAGCTGGTGCCGACGGCGGCGCTCGCGGGCATCCTCGTGGTCACCGGCTGGCGCCTCGCGAGCCCGGCCCACGCGCTGCACCTGCACGAGCGCTACGGCCTCGTCACGGCCGGGATCTGGCTCGCCACCCTGCTCACCGTGGTGCTGGTGGACCTGCTCTCGGGCGTGCTGACCGGTCTCGCGCTCAGCCTGGTCCAGGCGATCCCGGCGCTCCGCAAGGGGCCGCTGAAGATCGAGCACGCGGCGGCGGCCGAGCGGGCGGGCGTGCCGGAACTCAGGCTCTCGGGTGCTGCCACCTTCCTCCAGCTGCCCCGTCTCACCGAGGCGCTGGAGAAGACCCCGGTCGGCGGCGAGGTCCGGCTCTCCACCCACCGCCTCGCCCATATCGATCACACCTGCCTGGAGATGATCGAGGATTGGGCGAACCGCCGCGCCGCGGATGGGACCCGGGTCGCCGTGGTGGGCGGCTCCGGCACCCCGCACCGCAAGCTCGCCGAGGCCGTCGCCGCGGCCTGACCGAGCGAGCCCCTCCCCCGCCCGCGGGGGAGGGGCTCGGCCCTCGTCGTCGCGCCGTCATCCCCCTGTCAGACGGTTGCGCTCTGTCTCGCCGGCCCCATCCGCCGGCGAGAGAGCCCGATGTCCCCTCCCCTCACCCGCCGCCG
>NZ_LSIX01000369.1:0-2173 GCF_001556475.1 Methylobacterium sp. CCH5-D2
GCGCCGGCCGGGGGCGTCAGGCGGTCGAGGACCGCCTCCCAGCGGACCCGGCGCGCGAGGGTGGCGCTCATGGGGTGGCGCTCATGGGCGTGCCCGCATCGCGGCCTCAGCCCCCCAGGCGCGGGCTCATCGGCATCATGGTCCCGTTCAGATGGGCCATGATCCAGAGCGAGCCGACCAGCACCAGGGCGACGATGAGCAGGCCGAAGGCCAGGGCCATGACGTTGTTGGTCTGGTCCGGCCCGCTGCCGAGATGCAGGAAGAAGACGAGGTGCACGCCCATCTGCGCGACCGCCAGCACCATCAGCACGACGGGGATCGCCGGCTCCCAGATCAGGCCGGTGTTGGCCAGCCCGAACGAGGCGAGCGTGAGCCCGCAGGCCAGCGCGAAGCCGACGAGGTAGCTGTGCAGGGGGTCGTCCGCCTCGTCGGCGCCCGGCGCCTTGTCGGTGTGGCCGCTCGCGGCCGCTGGGTCCTGGCTCATGGCGTCTCGTGAGGCCTCGGGATCGGGGGAGGCGGCAGCGGCGCCCGCGGCCCGGCCGCGACCGGCGGCCGGGAGCCGCAAGACCGGCCGCAAGACCGGCCGCAAGACCAGCCGCAGCAGGACGGCGAGGCCGAGAAGGACCGGCGCGGCGAACCGGAAGGCCGACGACGCGCGGCCCATCAGCGGCTTCCCAGCAGGTAGACGGTGGTGAACACGCCGATCCAGACGATGTCGATGGCGTGCCAGAACAGGCTGAAGCAGAGCAGCCGCCGCCGGACCATCGCCCGGAAGCCCAGGGTCGCCGCCTGCAGCATCATGATCCCGAGCCAGAACAGGCCGACGGCGACGTGGAGCCCGTGCAGGCCGACCAGCATGAAGACGGCGGACAGGAAGGCGCTGCGGCCCGGGCCCGCATCCCGCCCGATCAGGCCCGCGAACTCGCGGACCTCCAGCCCGAGGAAGGCGAGGCCGAGCAGGAGCGTGGCGCCTGCCCAGAGCTGGAAGTCGCGCCCCGGCGCCCGCCGGGCCGCGCGCATCATCAGCCCGCAGGTCAGGCTCGATCCGAGCAGCAGCGCGGTCTCGATGAAGGCGCTGCGCTGGTCGAACAGGTCGCGCCCCGCCGGGCCGCCATCGGTCGCCTGCGACAGCACCGCGTGGGCCGCGAAGACGGTGGCGAACATCACGATGTCGCTGAGCAGGTACAGCCAGAAGCCGAACCCGACGACGATCCGGGTCGGGGCCGGGCCGCGCTCGGACACCGGAACCGGATCGGACCCCGTCGACCCGCGCTGCGGCGCGGCCGGATCCCGCACGGAGGCCGCGACGCTCACGACGCGCTCCGTGCGGAGGCCAGCGCCGCCTCGTAGGCCCGGAGCGCCCGGTCGGGGACCGCCTGCTCGGTCTCGGTGCGCCACGCATGGACGAGGATCACGGCGACGGCGCCGGCGAGGCCGCCGATCGCGAGCCACCAGATGTGCCAGATCGTGGCGAAGCCGAGGAGGACGGCGAAGAAGGCCGTCACGAAGCCCGCCATGCTGTTGCGGGGCAGCTCCACCGCCTCGGCCGCCTCGGCCGCCTCGGGCTCGGCGGCGCCCTGGCGCGTCCCGGCCTCCTTCATGTCCCAGTAGGCGTCCATGCCGTGCACCCGCGGCAGGCGCGAGAAGTTCCAGGGCGGCGGGGGCGAGGCGGTCGCCCATTCCAGGGTGCGTCCGTTCCAGGGGTCGCCGGTCGCGTCGCGCAGCGCCTCGCGCCGACGGATGCTGACGACGAGCTGGACCACCGTGAGGACGATGCCGAGGAGGATCACGCCGGCGCCGGCCATCGCCACGTACAGCCACGGCGCCCAGGCGGGATCGGTGGTGTGCTGCATCCGCCGGGTCATGCCCATCAGGCCGAGCACGTAGAGCGGCATGAAGGCGAGGTAGAACCCGATCAGCCAGCACCAGAACACCGCCCGGCCGAGGCCGTCGTGGAGCCGGAAGCCGAAGGCCTTGGGGAACCAGTAGGTGTAGCCCGCAAACGCCCCGAACAGGACGCCGCCGATGATCACGTTGTGGAAGTGGGCGACGAGGAACAGCGAGTTGTGCAGCACGAAGTCGATCGGGGGCACGGCCAGCAGCACGCCGGTCATGCCGCCGATGACGAAGGTCACCATGAAGCCCAGGGCCCACAGCATCGGCACCTCGAAGC
>NZ_LSIX01000370.1:0-8609 GCF_001556475.1 Methylobacterium sp. CCH5-D2
TCCCTCCCCCCTCTGCGGGGGAGGGTGGCCCCTGCGTCAGCAGGGGTCGGGAGAGGGGAACCCGGCTTCAGGCAACGGCGCGGCCTTATGCAGGGCACCGCCTCTGCCTGAAGCGTTCACCCCTCTCCCGTCACCCTTCGGGTGCTTCCCTCCCCCGCAGAGGGGGGAGGGAAGAGCGCGAAGGGCTTCGCCCGGGATGTGTGAACATCGATAGCTTCGCACGGGGAAGGGGGAACGAACCTCAGCACCGTGAAAGCGGCCTCAGAGATAGCTCAGCCCCGGCCAAGCGGCCCGGCGTTTCAACCCGACCATCCAGCGGCAAGCCAGCCAGAGCGGCAGGCTCAGACACGCCGTGACGAGCCAGATCTGCCACGGCGCGGCGAGTTCGACCCCGCCGGAGCGGCCGCCGAGGCCGAGCGCCAGGGCGGCGTCGTGGATCAGCCGCAGCAGCCAGAGATGGGCGAGGTAGAAGAACAGCGGCGCGCCGCCGAAGCTGCGCAGCCAGCCCAGGCCGGCGGCGGGGAGCCGCTCGAACAGCGCGAGGAGCGCGAGCCCGAGACCCAGCGTCAGCAGCAGGAAGTCGGCCGAGGGCGGGTACTTGGTCAGGTTGACGAAGGACAGGACGGTCAGGAGCGGCGTCGGACCGGCCTGCCACGGAACCGGCTCGCCGTAGCCGTCGAGCCCGCGCAGGACCAAGAAGGCCCCGAGCAGCGCCCCGCCGAGCGCGAGCAGCCGGCGCTGCCGGAGCGCGGGCGAGGTGGTTCCCGCGAAGAGCGGCCCGAGCGCGTAGCCTGCCGCGATCACGCCGATCCAGGGCAGCACCGGGTAGGAGGTGCGCGCCGCGCCCCAGGGCAGCGGCAGCATCCCGCGCTGGTGCAGGATCGACCAGAGCGCGTAGCCGGTCTCCTCCGGCGCGAGCCGCACCGGGTCGAGCAGGTTGTGGCCGAACATGACGAGGAGCGCGAGGCCGGCGAGGAGCCGGCGCGGCAGCCAGAGCAGGCCGGCGAGCGCCACCATGCTGATCCCGATCGCCCAGATCACCTGCAGGTAGAGGATCGGCGGGAAGAGGCTTCGGGTCCAGGCGAGGTTGACCAGGGTGATCTCGAGCAGGATCAGCAGCAGCCCGCGCTTCAGCAGGAAGAGGCTGACGGCGCCCCGGTCGCCGTGCTTCTGCCCGTAGAGGTTCGCCGAGAGGCCGGTGAGCAGGAGGAAGACCGGCGCGCAGACGTGCGAGGCGGCCCGCGTCAGGACCAGGTCGGGCGGCGTCGCGGCGAGGTTCATCGGGTCGCCGACCTGCGCGTGCAGGTAGAAGAACTCGCGCACGTGATCGACGAGCATCAGCAGCATGACGAGGCCGCGCAGCGCGTCGATCGAGCCGATGCGGGCTCGCACGGCGGGGGGCGCGGCCGTGTTGGGCATCATCCGGGTCACCGTCTCGTGAGAGGTCAGGCCGGCCACCTGCGCAGCCGGCGATGGGCGAGCGCCGCCAGCGCGAGTGCCATGGCGACGAGCGCCGCGAGGCTGAGCCCGGCCTGGTGCCGGGCCGCCGCCAGGGCCGGGGCTGGCGCGAAGGCCGGCACGGCGTCGTAGGCGTCGAAGTCGAGCCGCGCCGGGCAGCCGGCGCAGACCGGGACCGGATCGAGCGCCTGGGCGAGGATGCGCGGCTCGAAGAAGGCGCGCAGGTCGCGGCGATACGCGGTGCTCGCCGCCAGGAAGGCGGCGTGCCGGGCGGCGTCCGTGCCCGCGGCTTTCTCCAGCGCCAGCGCCAGCGCGCTCGCGGGCGAGAGCAGGGCGAGGCGCCCGCTCCAGGCCGCCAGGGCGCGGGCATGCGCGCCGAGGGCCGCCCGGGTCTGCCCGAGCGCCGCGTCGTAGAAGGCGTCGCGGGCGAGCCGCTTGATCTCGGGCTTCTCGGATGGGCCCGGCCGAGCGGCGGCCTCGGGGGCGCGTGCGGCGAGCCACGCACTCGCGACCCGCGTGCCGGTCTCGCCCGCGTAGAACGCCGCCTGCGCCTGCCGGCTCGTGTCGATCGCCGCGATGCGGGAGGGGCGCGGCGCGAGCAGGTCCACCGCGAGGCCGAGCGCGGTGGGCAGGGCGACGGTGAGGCCGGCCCAGGCGAGGACGAGGATCGCGAGCGCCGCGACCGCCCCGCGCCAGAGGCTTGCGGCGAGCGCGCAGGCCGCGACCCAGAACAGGGTGTAGGCGGCGAGACATGCGGCGATGAGCGCCAGCACGCCGCCCCAGCCCGCGAGCGGGCCGGCCCAGCCGGCCGCGAGCAGCGCCAGCCCTGTCCCCCCGAGCACGCCCGCGAGCGCGACGAGCCCCACGGCCCCGAACTTCGCGGCGGCGACCCGGCGCGGGCCGACCGGCTGGGCCGCGATCAGCCTCAGGATCCCGGTATCCTGTTCCGCGGCCAGCCGCGTGCCCGCGAGCGCGATCACGGCGAGCGGCACGAGGTAGACCAGCACGAAGGCGAGGTCGAAGGCGCCGAGCCGGAGCCGGGCGGCGCTGCCGAGCTCGTAGGCGGTATCGTCGAAGACCGTGCTGAAGCCGAAGCTGATCCGCATCAAGGCGGGCTGCACGTCGGACTGGCCGGCGGCGAGGTGCGCGAGCGGCGTCGGCGGCTTCACCGCGTGGGCGGCCAGGAAGTAGGTCATGTAGCCGAAGGCGTCGGTGGGGTCCTGCCAGTAGTTCACGGTGATCGGGCTCGGCCGGGCGTAGCGCGCGTGCGCCGCGCGGGCCTCGCGCACGGTGCGCGCGCCGTCGTCTTCCGCCTGCGCGATTGCGGCGCGCACCGTCTCGACGCGCTCGGCGCCCGTGCGGGCGGCGAGGCAGAGGGCCGCGAGGAGGGCCGCCAGGATCGCCCAGGTCAGGCGTTCGCGCAGGACGAGGCGCAGCTCGGCGGCGACGAGGCGGGAGAAGCGGGCGGCGCTCAGGGCTTCAGCCTCCGGACGAGCGGCACGGCGAGCGCCGCGAGCGCCCCGAGCCACAGGGCGAGGATCAGGGCCGGCACGCGCGCGTCGGCGAGCGCGCGGGCGAGGGGCAGCGGCGCGTGCGCGAAGGGCGGGATCTCCTGCCAGAGTTCCGGCCCGGCCACGAGCACCCGGCCGCCGCCCTGCGGGTGGTCGCGGATCTCGGCGTTCATCCGCTCCGAGATGGTGCGGCGGTAGCGCTCCGCCGCCCAGACGAAGTGGGCGTGCGCGGCGAAGTCGGTGCCGGCCAGCGTCTGCGACAGGGCCTGCAGGGCGACGCGCGGGGAGATGAGGCCCGCGTAGGCCGCCGCCCGCTCCTGGGCGGCGAGGCTGTCGAAGAAGGCGCCGAGCTCGCGGTCGTAGACCGCGAAGTTGTGGCTCTCGTTCTCGGACATCATCAGGCCGCGCAGGTCGACCGGCAGCTCGTCCGGATCGCTCGCGCCGTAGCGGGCCAGCACCTCGCGGACGCGTGTGTCGTTCGCCTCCGCCGTGCGATGCGCCCGGAAGCCGGCATCGATCCGGGCGCGCACCGCGCGGTAGGGGAGGGCGGGCCGCACCAGCTCGACGCCCGCGCCCGCGAGCCGCGGGGCGGCGACGCAGAGCAGCACCCAGGCGGCGAGCGAGACGGAGAGCGCGCCGCGCGCCGTGCGGGCGACCAGCGAGGCCAGCATGGCGACGAGCAGGAAGGCGCCCGCATAGGCGAGCTGGGCCGCGACCCAGGCGATGAGGCGCGGCCAGACCTGCCAGCCCTCCGAGCCGAGGCTCAGGGCCGCGAGCGCCCCGAGCCCGAGCAGCGGCGGCCCGACCACGAGCGCCAGCGCCACGAGGAGGGCGGCGAGGCGCCCGGCGAAGAGCCGGCCCGGCGGCACGCCGTTGCCGAGCGCGAGGCGGAGCGTGCCGCGCTCCCGGTCGGCCGCGAAGGCCGAGAAGCCCATGAGGATCGCGGCGAGCGGCACCACCAGCTGCACGATGTCGGCGACGCTGCCGAGGCCGGCGCGGGCAAGAGGGCCCGCATCCTGCACGGCGCGGTAGACGGCGTCGTTGAACAGGTGCGCCTCCACCCGCACCATCCGGCCCGTATAGGGCTCGGTGCCGGGGTCGAGCACCGCGAGCGGCGCGGAGGGGCGGAACACCCAGAGGCCGTAATGGTCGGCGGAATGCGGGTTCTTGGCGTCCTGCCCGAGCCAGCGGTCGCGCTCCGCGGCGGTGATGCGCGCGACCTCCGCGCCGTAGGCGGCGGCCTCCCGCCACGCGGCGAGCCCGGCGACGGCGAGGAGCAGGACGAGCACGGCGCCGATCCAGCGCAGGCGCACGTCGCGCAAGGTCAGGGCGAGTTCGGCCGCGACCCGCCTCACGCCGCGCTCCCCGCGAGCCGCTCGATGTAGAGCCGCTCCAGCGCGACGTGGTCGAGGCTCCTCGGGTCGATCTCCTCGACGATGCGGCCGGCGCCGAGCACGCCGACCCGGTCGGCCATCTCGCGCACCCGGTAGAGGTCGTGCGTCGCCATCAGCACGGCGCTGCCGCGCGCGGCCGCCGCCCGCACCGTGCCGGAGAACTCGGCCGCGGCGCCCGGATCGAGGCCCGAGGTCGGCTCGTCGAGGAGCAGCAGCCCGGCCCGGCGGGCGAGCGCGATCGCGATGCCGACCTTCTGGCGCATGCCCTTCGAGTAGGCGCCGGCCGGCCGGTCGTGGGCGTCCGCGCCGAGGCCGGCCTCGGCCAGCAGCGCGCGGCCTTCCGTCTTCGGGAGGTCGAGCCCGGCGAGCGTCGCGATGTAGCGCAGGTTCTCCAGCCCCGAGAGCGTGGGATAGAGCGCGACCTGCTCGGGGATGTAGGCGACGTGCGCCCGTGCGCCCACCGGGTCGGCCCCCGCATCGACGCCCCGCACCCGCACCGTGCCCGCATCCGCCCGCAGGAAGCCGAGGATCAGGTTGATCGTCGTGGTCTTGCCGGCCCCGTTCGGCCCGAGGAGCGCGAAGACCTCGCCCGGGCGCAGGCTGAGATCGAGGCCCGCGAGCGCGGTGCGCGGGCCGAAGCGCTTGACGACGCCCTGCAGCGCCAGGACGGTCCGATCGACGGGCATCTCCTCCGCCATCAGAACCGCACCGTCATCGTGCCGGTGAAGCGGCGCGGCGCGCCCGGATAGACCCGGAAGGCATTGAGCGAGCTTTCGTAATACTCGGTGTCGAACACGTTCTCGACGTTGAGCGCGAAGCGGAAATTCTCGTAGCGCCAGTAGGCGAGCGCGTCGACCGCGATGTAGGCCGGCAGCTTGAAGCCGTTGGCGGCGTCGCCCGCCCGCTCGCCGACGCCGCGCACGCCGCCGCCGATGCCGAACCCCTTCCAGAGGCCGGCCTGCACCTCGTGCACGGCGAGCAGGCTGCCGGAGTGGCGCGGCACGTTGATGAGCGGCGCACCCACGGGGAGCACGTTGTCCTCGGTCACGACCGCGTCGGCGAAGACGTAGCCAGCCAGGATCTTGATCTCCGGGGTGATCTGGCCGGCGGCGGTCAGCTCGAAGCCCTGGCTGCGCACCGCGCCGGCCGCCAGCGAGAAGCCGCTGTTGGCGGGGTCCGCCGTCAGCACGTTCCGGCGCTCGACCCGGAAGGCCGCCGCGGTGAGCCCGAGCGCGCCGCCGAACAGGTCGAGCTTGGCGCCGACCTCGTAGCCGAGCCCGGTCTCGGGCGCGAAGGGCCCGGAGCGCGCCACCGCCGCGGCGTCCGGGCCGATATTCGGCCGGAAGCTCGTGCCGACATTGGTGTAGAGCGCCAGTTCCGGAATCGGCTGGTAGACGAGGCCCGCCCGCGGCGAGGCCGCCGCCCGCGACTGCTCGGTGAGCGAGCGCGGGATGCGCTCCAGGAAGGATTGCTCGAAGAAGTCGAAGCGCACGCCGAGGAGCGCCTTCCACTCGGGGCTCAAGCTCAGCTGGTCCTGGGCGTAGAGGGCGGTGTTCGTCACCCGCTCCAGGTTGTTGCGCGGGATGGTGAGCGGCGGCAGCGGCTGGCCGTAGCCGGGGTTGTAGATGTCGATGCTGTAGGGGCTCGTGCGAAAGTTCGAGCGGAGATACAGCACGCGGCTGTCCGTGCTCTCGCGCTCGAAGCCGAGGAGCAGGGTGTGGCCGATGCCGGCCGTGTCGAAGCGCCCGACGAGTTCGGCCTGGCCGATCGCCACGTCCCAGCGGTAGTCGCGCACGTTGCGGTCGCGCGCCACCGTGCGGTTGTCGGCGGCGATGCTCCTGATCTCGGCGGATTCGCCCTCCAGCGACCCGGTGTTGAAATGGGTGGCGAGCCGCATCTGCCAGTCGGCGTCGAAGCGGTGATCGATGCGGATCTGCATCGTGTCGTTCGACTGGTAGGTGCTCTGGCCGGGCTCCCCGAGGAAGCGCGAGATCGGCAGCAGGCCGAGCTGGCGGTTGATCGCGATGACGCCGCGGTCGAACACGATGCGGTTGCGCAGGAACTCGGTCTCGACGGTCACGCGGGTGTCGGGCGTGACCTGCCAGCTGATGACGGGCGCGACGAGGAGCCGGTCGCCGTCCACGAAATCGCGAAAGCTCCCCTGGCGCCCGCCCGCGAGGTTGAAGCGGTAGAGCAGCGTGCCGTCCTCGTTCAGCGCGCCGCCCGCATCGACCGTGCCGCGGAACTGCTCGAACGAGCCCCAGAGCCCGCCCATCTCGACGAAGCGCTCGGTCGTCGGCTGCTTGGTGATGATGTTGACGAGGCCGCCGGGGTCGCTGCGTCCGAACAGGCCGCCGCCGGGGCCCTTCAGCACCTCGATGCGCTCGACGTTCTGGGTGTCGGGCGGCGGCGGGGTGCCGCGGTTGATCGGGAACCCGTTCTTGTAGAGTTCGGAGGTGGTGACGCCGCGGATCGCGTAGCTGAACACCGAGAGGCCGCCGAAATTGTTCTGCTGCGCCACGCCCGGCGTGTAGCTGAGCACCCGGTCGACCCGGGTGGCGGCCAGATCCGTGATCACCTCGCGCGGCGCCACGGTGACGATCTGGGGCACTTCGCGCTGGGGCGTGTCCGTCCGCGTCGCGCTCACCGCGCGGTCGGCCCGGTAGCCGGGCGTCGGCCCGATCAGGCCGATCGCGCCCCGCGCCGTGGTGGTGCCGGGCGCCGCACCGTTGCCGACGCCCTCGGGCCCGACGCTCTCGACCGACAGCTCTCCCAGCGTCACGCTGTCCTGCGCGCGGGCCTCCGGCAGCGGTGCTCCGGCCGAGAGCGCGGCCGCGAGCGCGAGGCGCGGTGCGCGCCGCCCCCGCGCGGCGGGCGCGGGACGGTTCGCGGCAAGGTCGGCGTTCGGGCTCGGACGGCGGATCACCGGCATGCTCAAGGTTGCCGGTCGGCGGCCGAGCGGATGCCTGCGCGGGCGCGTCCCGAGGGTACGCATCCGCGCACGCGCTCCGCCGGGACACCCCGCCCGGGGGACGTGACAACGCGCAAGGCAGGTCTCCTGGCTCGCGGATCATCGCCCCGGCCTGGCCTTCCCGGTGCGACGCACCAGTGACCATGGGCGGCAGGGGCTCGCCGCGTACAGTTGCGGGGGCAGCTTCGGCATCGCTCCGGGGAGCCGACCGAATTCCCTCTTAGCCCGCGCGCCGGGAGCGCGCGGGAACCTTGGCCGGAAGACCTTCGCCTTGACTGCGGGCGCAGTCAACACGGCGGATGCGATTGCGCAACGTTATAACGTAATTTTTCTGGGGGCGGATCGGATCCGCGCGTCGAGGCGGCGGGCGAACAGGGTTGAGGGCCAGCCCCCCCGCGAGCGGGCGACACGGCGGCCGCCGTCCCGGCCTCCGAGATCGCCCGCGGGCGCGGATTGACCGCGCCGCGCCCTCGCCCTATCCCGCCGGCCGGCGAGGCCACGTCCTCCCCCCGCGCGCGGGGCACAAGTCCGGGACGGCCCGGCCCTTTCAGGAGGGCCGACATGGCCTGGATCTATCTCACCGCCGCCGGCCTGCTCGAGGTCGCCTGGGCCTACGCGATGAAGCAGTCGGCGGGCTTCACGCGCCCCGGGCCGACCGCGATCATGGCCGTGACGATGGCCGGCAGCTTCGGCCTGCTGGCGCTGGCCCTGCGGACGCTGCCGCTGGGCACCGCCTACACGATCTGGACCGGGATCGGCGCCGTCGGCGCCTTCCTCGTCGGCATCACCGTGCTCGGCGAGGAGGTCGGCGCCCTCCGCCTCGCCGCGGCGGCCCTGATCGTCTCCGGGCTCGTCCTGATGAAGCTGTCGAGCGCGCACTGAACCGGGGCCCCCTCTCCGCCGATGACGGCCGGCGCGGGAGGCGGCAGGATGGTGGGCCGGAACCGGGTGGCCGGTTCCGGACATGTCCCCGCGAAGGCGCCCATGACCACACCCGACCCCGAACCGCCCATCCGGCCCCGCTTCCTCGACGCGGGCGAGGCGGCGCTGGTGGTGGAGTTCGGCGCGGCGGTCGATCCCGCGACCAACGACCGGGTGCTGGCCCTCGACGCGGCGCTCGCCGCCGATCCGCCGCCCGGCCTCGCCGAGACGGTGCCGACCTACCGCTCGCTGATGATCCACTACGACCCGCTGACCCTCTCCCGGGCCGCCCTAGTCGCGGCCGTGGAGGGCCGTCTCGCGGAGCGGGCGGCGGAGCGGGCGGCGGCGCGGGGC
>NZ_LSIX01000371.1:0-1069 GCF_001556475.1 Methylobacterium sp. CCH5-D2
CCGCCGCAACGTTCCGCCGAAGCGCATCATGTTCCAGGAGCCGCGCCTGCTCCCCTGGGCGCGGGTGGTCGACAACGTCGCGGTCGGGCTCACCGGCCTCGGCTCGCGGCGGGAGCGGCGGGAGCGGGCGCTCGCCGCGCTCGCCGAGGTCGGGCTCGCCGACAAGGCCGGGCAGTGGCCGGCCACGCTCTCGGGCGGCCAGCGCCAGCGCGTGGCGCTCGCCCGGGCGCTGGTGAGCGGGCCGGGCCTGCTCGCCCTCGACGAGCCGCTGGGCGCCCTCGACGCGCTGACCCGCATCGGCATGCAGGGGCTGATCGAGCGGATCTGGCAGCAGCAGGGCTTCACCGCGCTCCTCGTCACCCACGACGTCGCCGAGGCGGTGGCGCTCGCCGACCGCATCCTCGTGGTGGACGAGGGCCGCATCGCCCTCGACGTGCGGGTCGACGTGCCCCGGCCGCGCCGCCGCGGCGACCCTGACCTCGCGGCGCTCGAGGGCCGCATCCTCGAGAACCTGCTGGGCGAGAGCCCGGCCGCCTGAAGTCCGGAGTGATTCCATGACCCAATCGACCGACGGGCGCGCCGACGTCCTCTGGTTCCTGCCCACCCACGGCGACGGGCGCTATCTCGGCTCCGAGGAGGGCGCGCGCGCCGTCACGCTCGACTACCTCCGGCAGATCGCGCAAGGCGCGGACGATCTCGGCTATTACGGCGTGCTGCTGCCGACCGGCCGCTCCTGCGAGGATTCGTGGATCGTCGCCTCGGCGCTGGCGCCGCTGACGAAGCGCCTGCGCTACCTCGTGGCGGTGCGGCCCGGCCTGATGGAGCCCTCGGCCGCCGCCCGCATGGCCTCCACCCTCGACCGGATCTCGGACGGGCGCCTGCTCATCAACGTGGTGACGGGCGGCGATCCCGTGGAACTCCGCGGCGACGGCGTCTTCCTCGACCACGACCAACGCTACGCCGTCACCGACGAGTTCCTGGCGATCTGGCGCGGCCTGATGCGCGGCGACACGGTGAGCTTCGAGGGCCGCCACCTGCGCGCCGAGAACGGCCGGCTGATCTACCCGCC
>NZ_LSIX01000372.1:0-466 GCF_001556475.1 Methylobacterium sp. CCH5-D2
TCGTCGCCGTGCGCGAAGGCGGCGGTGCCGAGGATGAGGGTGATGCCGATGGCGAGCAGCGCCAGGGCGGGGGCGCCTCGGCGCCCGCGAACGACCGCGGTGACGAGCATGCCGAGCAGGAACGCGACGGCGACCGCCGCCACCAGCGTCGGGTCCTTGGCCGTCAGGCGCTCCCGGAGGCCGTGGGCGAACTCGGAGGCGCGTCCAAAGGCCGCTTGCGTCGGCGTCGGCTTGGCGGCCGCTGCGGCTGCCTGCGCGGCGGGATCGGGCACGGTGACCGCCACGGTCAACACGTCGACCGCATCCCCGGCCGTGACGGTCGCCACGAGCTCGTGCCGGCCGGGCTTCGCCAGCCAGGGCACCGGCAGCGCGTAGCCGCCCTCGGGCGTGGCCGCGGCGATCTTGGCCCCCTCCGGCGTCTCGACCTCGATGGTCGCGCCGGGCACCGGCTCGTTCGTCCGGAAGC
>NZ_LSIX01000373.1:0-6658 GCF_001556475.1 Methylobacterium sp. CCH5-D2
TCATACCCCTCACCCCAACCCTCTCCCTATGGGAGAGGGGGCGCGGCGCGGTTCCCCAGCGCGATCTAGGAGACGACCCCCGCCATATGCGATCGCCCTGCCCTGCAGGAGAGGAGACCCGCGCTTCGTTCCGAGACGATGCGTTGAGCCGGACCCATCAACCGAAAACGGTATCACCGGCGCCCACCGCCGCGACGCCCTCCGGCGTACCGACCGAGCATCGGCGCCGACACCGCGCGGCATTCCGCGATGCAAGCACGCGCTTCGACGACCCGGGCATCGCCGCGCGTCTCGGGGTGCGATCTCCCCAGGGTTCATCCCCGAGCGCTTGTCAGCCTCCCGCGAATGCATCTATAATTATTGATGCGAAACGCGGCCGGCGCTCACGGTGCCGAGCCTATAAGAATCGTTACTCAGGGAGAGACCATGCGCCCGAAGTCGTGCAAGACGGCAGCCCTGGCGGCTGCCGCAGCGCTCGCCGTGGCAGCCCCGGCCGCGGCCGACTGGAAGCCGGAACGTCCCGTCGAGTTCGTCGCAGCCGCCGGTCCCGGCGGCGGGACGGACCTTTTCGCCCGCGTCGTGCAGTCGGCCCTGTCGAAGGAGAAGCTCCTCGATGTGCCGGTCATCGTCACCAACAAGGCCGGCGGTAGCGGGGCCGAGACCTTCATCTACGCCAAGACCTCGGGCGGCGATCCCTACAAGCTCTTCTTCGGCACACAGGACGCATACGCCCTGCCGCTGGCCAACAAGCTGTCCTACAGCCTGAAGGACCTGGAGCCGGTCGCGGCGATGACCTTCGACCCGTTCATCCTGTGGGTGAACCCGAAGGCCTCCGGCATCGCGGACGTGAAGGGCTTCATCGAGAAGGCGAAGGCGGCGCCCGGATCCATCAAGGTCGGCGGCGCCAAGGCCAAGGAAGCCGACGAGACCCTGATGACGCTCATCGAGAAGGCGGCCGGCATCGACCTCTCCTACATCCCGTACAAGAGCGGCAGCGAGGCCGCCGTGCAGGTCGCGGGCGGCCACATCCAGGCCAACGTCAACAATCCGAGCGAGAGCGTGGAGCAGTGGCGGGCCGGCGTGCAGAAGCCGCTCTGCGTGTTCGAGGAGGCCCGGTTGGCCGACACCACGGTCATCGCCGACGGCATGTCCTGGAACGCGATCCCGACCTGCATCGAGGCAGGCCTCGACATCAAGTCCTTCGCCCAGCCGCGCACCATCTGGGCGGCCAAGGGCCTCCCGCCGGAGGCGCTGGCCTACTACACCAACCTCCTCCGGAAGGTCGCGCAGACCGAGGAGTTCAAGGGCTACATGGCACGCGGCGCGCAGATCCCGCGCACGCTCACCGGCGACGAGCTGAAGGCCTTCATCGCCCGGCATCGGGCGACCTACGCCGAGTACTACAAGAACAACGGCTGGCTGAAGGGCGCAGTGGATTGAGGTGCGGCGGCGGCGCCGACGGCGCCGCGCATCCGGAACCCGAGCAGACGGATCTGACCGCCCGCGCGCAAGGCCGGGACGGAACGGCAGGATCATGCCCATGGACATCTCACGCCGGACCGGCGAGATCGCGACGTCGGCCGCAACCGCGCTCATCGGCCTGACCGTCTGCTACGGCGCGCTGGAGAACGGCATCGCCTGGGAGGAATCCGGCCCGAGCTCCGGCTTCTTCCCTTTCTGCGTCGGCTGCCTGATCGTCCTCGGCAGCGCCGTCACCGGCGCGCAGGCGCTGCTGCGGCCGGTCGCGGGGGCGCCGCCCTTCCTGGACGCTGAGCGCGCCCGCGCCGCGATCCTGTTCTTCCTGCCGATCGTGGCCTTCGCCGCACTCTCGGCCTGGCTCGGCCTCTACATCGGGATGGCGATCTACATCTTCTACGCGATGTACGTGCCCGGAAGGCTGAGGCTCGCGACAGCGATCGCGGCAAGCCTCGCAGTCGCGGTCGTCAACTTCGTCATCTTCGAGAAGCTGTTCATGGTGCCCCTGCTGAAGGGGCCCGTGCTGAACGCCGTCGGCATCTATTGAGGCGCGGACCATGAGCAACATCAGCCTGCTTCTCGACGGCTTCGCCGTCGCGCTCAGCACCCACCACGTGCTCATCATGGTCGGCGGGGTCCTGCTCGGCCTCGTCGTCGGCGTCCTGCCGGGCCTCGGCGCGCCCAACGGCGTCTCGCTCCTGCTGCCGCTGACCTTCTCGATGGATCCGGTCTCGGCGATCATCCTGCTCACCAGCATGTACTGGGGCGCGCTGTTCGGCGGCTCGACCACCTCGATCCTGTTCAACATCCCGGGCGAGCCCTCCTCGGTCGCCACGACCTTCGACGGCTATCCGATGGCCCGGCAGGGCGAGGCGGTGCGCGCGCTGACGCTCGCCTTCTCGTCGGCCGGGATCGGGGCGCTCACCGGCGTCATCGTCATCACGCTGCTGTCGGGCTGGGTGGCGAACTTCGCGCTCCGGTTCGGCGCGGCGGAGTACTTCGCCGTGTATTTCATGGCGTTCGCGAGCTTCATCGGGATGTCGAGCGGCTCGCCCTTCAAGACGCTGGTCTCGATGATGCTGGGCTTTGCCTGCGCCACCATCGGCGCCGACACCATCTCGGGCGAGAGCCGGCTCACCTTCGATTTCGAGCAGTTGATCGGCGGCGTGAGCTTCCTCGTCGCGGTCATCGGCCTGTTCGGCCTCGGCGAGCTGATCATGACCATGGAGGAGAACCTCCAGTTCCACGGCGTGAAGGCCCGGCTGAGCCTGCGCGAGATCGTCCGGGCCGTGCTCGAACTGCCCCGCTACTGGGCCACGATCGTGCGCAGCGCGCTCATCGGCTGCTGGATGGGCATCACCCCCGGCGGCCCGACCGCGGCCTCCTTCATGAGCTACGCGATCGGCGCCCGCTTCGCGAAGGACAAGACGCGCTTCGGCAAGGGCGCGCCGGAGGGCATCGTGGCGCCGGAGACCGCCGACCATTCCGCCGGCTCCTGCGCGCTCCTGCCGATGCTGGCGCTCGGCATCCCGGGCTCGGCGACAGCGGCCGTGATGATGGGCGGGCTGATGATCTGGGGCCTGGCGCCCGGGCCGATGCTCTTCACCACGCGGCCCGACTTCGTCTGGGGCCTCATCGCCAGCATGTATCTCGGCAACATCATCGCGGTGATCCTCGTGCTCGCGACGGTGCCGATGTTCGCCTACATCCTGCGCGCGCCCTTCCGCATCGTCGGCCCGATGATCACCGTGATCTGCATCATCGGCGCCTACACGGTGGCCAGCCACACCTTCGACATCTGGCTCGCGCTGGTCTTCGGGGTCGCCGGCTACGTCTTCAAGAAGCTCGACTA
Organism: Methylobacterium sp. CCH5-D2; assembly: GCF_001556475.1. NCBI lineage: Bacteria > Pseudomonadati > Pseudomonadota > Alphaproteobacteria > Hyphomicrobiales > Methylobacteriaceae > Methylobacterium > Methylobacterium sp. CCH5-D2. The sequence continues at coordinate 3,329 of NZ_LSIX01000373.1, forward strand.
CCCGCTCGCGCCCTTCGTGCTGGCCATGGTGCTGGGCGACAAGGCCGAGGACGCCTTCCGGCAGGCGATGCTCACCTCGGGCGGCTCGGCCTCGATCTTCTGGTCGAACGGCCTCGTCGGGACGATGATGGCGCTGGGCATCCTGCTGCTCTGCCTGCCGCTGATCTCGAGAGTGCTGCGCGAAGCAGGGATCGGCCTGCGCCGGAAGGCGCTGCCGCCGCAGCGGGAGATCGGCTCGACATGAGCGCGGATGTGAGAGAATGGTCCTGTTCCGCGATGCCCCGGACCGGCGGGCGAGACGGTGGAGCTGCCCCATGTCCGGCAAGACGCTGATCCGCCAGAGCCTGCACGAGTCGCTCGTCGCGCCGCTGCGCGAGATGATCCTCTCGGGCGAGCTCCGCGCCGGCGAGAAGGTGCCCGAGGAGCAGCTCTGCGAGCGCTTCGGGGTGTCGCGCACGCCGATCCGCGAAGCGCTGAAGGTGCTGGCGGCCGAGGGCGTGCTGCAGATCATGCCCCATCGCGGCGCCATCGTCGCGCGGATCACCGAGGATCAGGTCAACGAGCTGTTCCCGATCATGGCCTCGCTCGAGCGGCTCGCGGGCAAGCTCGCCTGCGCGGCCGCCACGGATGCGGACATCGCCCGCGTGCGGGCGCTCCACGACGAGATGATGCGCCTCTACGCGGCCGGCGACGAGCCGAACTATCTGGCCGCCAACCGGCGCATCCACGACGCGTTCTTCGTCATCGCCGGCAACGCGACGCTGCACGCCTACTACCAGCAGGTGCTGACGCGGATCCATTCCTGCCGATTCGTGATGCGCAAGACCCCCGAGCACTGGCGCGCCGCGGTGCTCGAGCACGAGCAGATGATCGCGGCTCTGGAAGCGCGCGACGGCGATACGCTGGGCGCCCTGCTGGAGAAGCACGTGACCGGAACCACCGTCGGCATCGCCCGCGACTTCATCCGGCGAAAGTCGGCCGAGGACGCCGCGGGCCGGCATCCCGCGGCGCGTCAGGCCTAGGCCTAGCCGCGACCCGGGACGGCGGCGCCCCTGTCGGGGACGACCGTCCGCGTCGATCTAATTATTGATTACAGGACACCGGCCGCTCGGCGGCTTCGGAGGGACCGATGACCGACACGCACGAACACCGCGAGGCGAACCCCACAGCGCACCCGGAGGCGGACCGGGGCACCCCGGCGGCGCCGCTCCCGCTGTCGGGCGTGCGGGTGCTGGATTTCAGCCAGGTCATGGCCGGCCCGTTCTCGACCATGCTGCTCGCCGATCTCGGCGCCGACGTGATCAAGATCGAGCCGCCGACCGGCGACCAGACCCGCTCGGCGATGGGATTCAAGATGAAGGGGCCCGACTCGATGGGCTTCCTCAACATGAACCGCAACAAGCGCTCGATCACGCTCGACCTGAAGAGCGAGGCGGGCCGCGAGACCTTCTACCGGCTGGTCGAGACGGCCGACATCCTGGTCGAGAACTACCGCCCGGGCGTGGTGAAGAAGCTCGGCGTCGATTACGAGACGCTGAAGGCGATCAACCCGAGGCTGATCTACGCCTCGATCTCCGGCTTCGGCCAGACCGGCCCCTGGGCCGACCGTCCCGGCTTCGACCTGATGGCGCAGGCCATGTCCGGCGTGATGAGCGTGACCGGCCATCCGGGCATGCCGCCGGTCAAGGCGGGCGTGCCGGTCGCCGACATCGGCTGCGCGCTGTTCTGCACCTACGCGCTGCTCAGCGCCTATATCGGCCGGCAGAAGAGCGGTGAGGGCCAGTACATCGACGCCTCCCTGTTCGAGGCGGCGCTCGCCTTCTCGATCTGGGATACGTCCGAGTACTGGGGTACCGGCGTCGTGCCCGGCCCGGTCGGCACCTCCAACAAGATGAGCGCGCCCTACCAGGCGGTGGCCTCCAAGGACGGCTACTTCGTCATGGGGGCGACCAACCAGAAGCTCTGGGTGCAGCTCTGCGGACAGATCGGCCGGGAGGATCTGCTGGCGGACGAGCGCTTCGCGAGCAACCCGCTGCGCCTGCGCAACCGCGCCGCGCTGATCGAGGAGCTGGAGAAGACCTTCGTCATCAAGACCTCGGATGAATGGGTCGACGAGCTGCTGGCGGTCGGCATTCCGGCGGGCAAGATGAGCACCTACCCGGAAGCGTTCGAGAGCGAGCACGGCCGGCACCGCAACATGCGCCTCGAGATCCCGCATCCGCTGGAGGGCACGGTGCCCAATATCGGCTTTCCGGTGAAGCTGATGGGCACCCCGCAGCAGATCCGCCGGCATCCGCCGCTGCTCGGCGAGCACACCGAGGGCGTTCTGGCCGAGATCGGCCTGGATGCGGGCGAGATCGCGGGATTGAAGGCGCGGGGAGCGTTCGGCGCATGAGCGGACAGGTCCACTACACCGTCGAGAACGGGGTCGGCGCGGTCGTGTTCGACCGTCCCGAGGCGCGCAACGCCATGACCTGGGCGATGTACGACGCGCTGGGCGAGATCTGCGAGCGCATCGTCCGCGAGGGCGATGTCCGCGCCGTCACCTTCCGCGGCGCGGGCGGCGACGCGTTCGTCGCCGGCACCGACATCGAGCAGTTCCGCGGATTCGAGACCGGCCAGGACGGGCTGGCCTACGAGGCGGTGATCGACACGCGCATCGGCCAGATCGAGCGCCTGCCCGTGCCGACGGTCGCGGTCGTGGACGGATGGGCGATCGGCGGCGGCCTCGCCATCGCGGCGGCCTGCGATTTCCGCATCGCCACGCCCCAGGCCAAGTTCGGCATCCCGATCGCGCGGACGCTCGGCAACTGCCTGTCGATCGCCAACGTCGCCCGCGTCGTCGCCGCGCTCGGCGTCGCGCGCGCCAAGCGCGTGCTGATGCTCGCCGAGGTGCTCGGCGCCGAGGAAGCGAGGGCGGCGGGCTTCGTCGCCGAGATCGCCGAGCCGGAGCTGCTGGACGAGCGCGTCGGCGCGATGGTCTCCAAGCTTCTCGCCAACGCGCCCGTCACGATGCGCGTCGTCAAGGAGGGTATCCGGCGGGTGGTCGGCGACGGGCTCCCCGACGGCGACGATTTGGTGGCGGAATGCTACGGCAGCCGCGACTTCAAGATCGGCGTCGAAGCCTTTCTCGCCAAGAAGAAGCCGAGCTGGACAGGCACGTGATACGGGTTCCGGTCGGTGGGTTCGGTCTGACGCATCGTCTCGGACCGAAGCGCGGGTCCCCTCTCCCATAGGGAGAGGTCTGCTTCCGCAGAAAGCCGGGTGAGGGGTACGAGGCTTCCAGGTAGGGCTCGACCTGAACGCGCGTCGATGGCGTGCTCAGATCTG
>NZ_LSIX01000374.1:0-15573 GCF_001556475.1 Methylobacterium sp. CCH5-D2
ATCGCCGCCGGCCTCACGCCGACGGCGATCACGGGTTAGGAAGCGATCCTCGCCGCAACCTCTGATCGGACGCTCCGGCGGCCGCGCGGCGCATCGCCCGAGAGATCCCGAGAGACCTGAAGTGCCCCAGGCTCATGCTGTGACCGGCCCCGCGACGCGCCCCGTTCCGGACCGGCGCCGGCTCGTCGGCATCGCGCTGATGTGCGGCGCGGTCGCCTCGTTCGCGAGCCTCGACGCCTGCGGCAAGACGCTGGCGGGGCTCGGGGTGGACCCGCTGGTCTCGACCTTCATGCGCTACGCGGTCAACGTGGCGCTGATCACCCTGGTGCTGAACCCGGTCCGCCACCCCGAGGTGGTGAGGAGCCGCCGGCTCACCCTGCAGGTCCTGCGCTCGCTGCTGCTGTTCGGCACCACCGCGCTCAACTTCCTGGCCCTGCGCTATCTCCAGCTCGCCGAGACGGTCTCGATCCAGTTCGCCGCGCCGCTCGCGGTGGCGCTCCTCGCCGGGCCGCTGCTCGGCGAGCGGTCCTCCCGCGACCGGCTGGCCGCCATCGCGGTCGGGTTCCTGGGCGTGCTGGTCATCGTGCGGCCGGGCCTCGGCACGGTCCACCCGGCCGTGCTGTTCAGCCTCGGCAACATGGTCTGCTACGCCTTCTACGTGATCCTGACGCGCAAGCTCGCGGCCCACGATTCGACCCGCACGACGCTGTTCTTCTCGGGCCTGTCGGGCCTTGCCGTGATGCTGCCGGTGCTGCCCTGGATCTGGTCGAGCCCCGCGACCCCGCAGGTCTGGGCGCTGCTCGTCGGCATCGGCCTCATCGGCACCTTCGGGCACTGGCTGCTGATCCTCGCGCACGCCCGCGCCCCGGCGAGCGTGCTGGCGCCCTTCATCTACACGCAGCTCGTCTGGTCGGTGACGCTGGGCTTCCTGGTCTTCGGCGACGTGCCGAACGGCTGGACGCTCGTCGGCGCGATGATCGTGATCGGCTCGGGCCTCTACCTGCTGGCGCAGGAGGCGGGGCGGCGGGCGCGGCCGGAGGCCGGCTGAGCCGAGAGGCCGACGTCGTCGCGGCCCGCGGCGATCCCCGATACAGATTTGCGGGAAGCGCTTATATCGGGGCCCATGCAGATCGAATCCGTCCCCCCGCACCGCCACCTGCCGCCGCTCCTGAAGCTCGCCCTGGAGATGGGGCCGCTGGTGCTGTTCTTCCTCGGCAACGCCTACGCCGAGCGCTTCGGGATCGCGGCCGACCAGAAGCTCTTCGTCGCCACCGGCGCGTTCGTGGCCGCGACCGTGACGGCGCTGGCCATCCACTACGCCCTGGTGCGACGCCTGCCGGTGATGCCGCTGGTCTCAGGGGTGGTCGTCGTGGTGTTCGGCGGCCTGACCCTCTACCTGCAGGACAAGACCTTCATCATGGTGAAGCCCACCATCGTGAACACCTTGTTCGGCGTGGTCCTGCTCGGCGGCCTCGCCTTCGGCAAGCCGCTGCTCGCCGTCGTGCTCGACTCGATGTTCGCGCTGACCGACGAGGGCTGGCGCAAGCTCACCTTCCGCTGGGGCCTGTTCTTCCTGGCGCTCGCCGCGCTCAACGAGGTGGTCTGGCGCACGCAGACGGAGGATTTCTGGGTGAACTTCAAGGTCTTCGGCATCATGCCGATCACGGTGGCGTTCGCGCTCGCCCAGACGCCGCTGCTCACCCGCTACGAGCGCAAGGACGTCCGGGCGTGAGCGCGGCCTCCGGCACCCGGACCCTGCACCGGGCCCTCGTCCCCCTCGCCGCTTTCGTGATCGGCCTCGTGGGCATCGCGGGCGCGGCCTGGTTCACGCTGATGCCCGCGCGGCAGGAGGCGGTGGCGAGCGTCGGCGGCCCGTTCAGCCTCGTCGATCAGGACGGCCGGCCCACGACCGAGCGCGCCTTCGCGGGCGCCACGCACCTCGTCTTCTTCGGCTTCACCCACTGCCCGGAGATCTGCCCGACCACGCTGCAGCAGGTCTCCGACGTGCTGGCGGCTTTGGGCGACAAGGGACGGGGCATGAAGGTCGCCTTCATCACGGTCGATCCGGAGCGCGACCGGCCGGCCGACCTCAAGACCTACCTCACGAGCTTCGACCCGCGCATCGTCGGCCTCACGGGCACGCCCGAGCAGGTCGCGGCGGCGGTGAAGGGCTACCGCGCCTACAGCCGCAAGGTGCCCACCAAGGACGGCGACTACACGATGGAGCACACCGCGCTCGTCTACGTGATGGACGGCAAGAACCGCTTCCTCGGCGCGCTCAACCTGATGCGCCCGGCCGACCAGAGCGCGGCGGAACTCGCCAAGCGGCTGTGATCGCCCGATCGGTCCGTCAGGCCGCGTGCCGGTTCGCCGCCGGCCCGAAATGGCCGAGATAGCGCGCCGCGATCGCCTCGACCGGCAGCACCACGAAGACGTCGGTGGTGCCGAACTGGTGGTCCACCACCGCCCCGTCGCCGAAGGTGGCGCCGACCCGCAGGTAGCCCTTGATCAGCGGCGGCAGGGACTGGAGCGCCGCCTTCGGATCGACCGCCCCGCGGACGAGCCGGTCCATCGGCACGTGGCGGCCGGGCAGGGCCTTCGCGCACCAGCCCTCCGGCGCGCGGGCGTGGTGGTGGAGGAAGCTCAGGGGCAGGGCGAGCCGGTCCGGATCCGTGCCCTCCAGGCTGGCGCAGCCGATCAGCGCATCGATCCGGTGGTGCCGGAGGTAGGCGTAGATGCCGGTCCAGAGCAGCTCGACCGTGCGCTTGGTGCGGTAGGGCTTCAGCACGCAGGAACGGCCGAGTTCCAGGATGCGCTTGCCGGCCTGGGCGGCGAGCAGCGGCGCGAGGTCGTACTCGCCCGCCGAGTAGAAGCCGAAGTTGCGCTCGGCCACCTCGCCGCGCAGCAGCCGGTAGGTGCCCACCACCTTCGGCCGGGCTTTCCGGAAGGGCTTGGCCTCGGTCGCGGCGTGGTCGATCACCAGGAGGTGGTCGCAGAGCGCGTCGAACTCGTCGGCGTCGCGGCGCGAGAAGGCCGCCATGCCGGTCGGCACTGCCGACATCTCCTCGTAGAACACGCCGTAGCGCAGGCGCTGGGCCCGGCGCACCTCGCCGTTCTTCACGGCGAGCCGCACCTCCAGCGTGCCGAGCCGGCCGAGGCTCGGCCCCAGGCCGGGCGTCGCGAGCGGCGCCTTGAAGCGCTCGGCGAAGCGGATCGGCGTCGCGCCCGGCGGCACGAGGCTGCGCCCGCCGAGGCCCGGGATGCCGGCCTCGGCGCCCCGGCGCTTGAGCTTGGCGATGGGCTCGGCCACGCCCCGGTCCCAGCCGCTCGCAAAGGCCGCCCCGGCCCCACGGGTGAAGTTCGCGACCATCGTCGAAGCCCGCTCCGGAGGCCCGCGGCCGCCGTCCGCCCGGACGGCGCGGCCCGCGCCTCGCGGACCCACTCAAGACCACGAAGCGCGCACGCTTTTATGACAGCCGCACGCGGCTGTCGCGCCGGCTACTGCGAACCGGGATCAGACGAACTGGTTCAGCCCGGGGATCGAGCCGACGATCGGCCCCATCACGTCCTCGCCGGCTTTCTCACGGCCGTAGGCGAAGAGTTCCTGCCCCAGCGGCTGCATCTGGCCCATCGGCACGCCGGCCGACATCAGCTTCTGGCCGAGCGCCATCACGCCGCCGCCCATCATGCCGCCGAGCATGCCCATCAGCCCGCTGCCGCCGCCCGCGGCGTTCGACTCGGCGACGAGCGCCTCGGAGCCCGGCATCGCGGCCATGAGCTGGGCGACCTCGGTCGCCGGCCCCTCCTTCTGCAGGAAGGCGAGGATATGCCCGATCGCGGTCTGCGCCGTGGCGGCGTCGAGGCCGGTGCGGTTGGTCACGCGGGCGATCAGTTCTTCCATCGATGGGGCCTTCCCGAGAGAGTTGCTCCCGTCTGTCGGGCCTGGGCGCTGGGAAATCAAGCCGGGCCGGCCGCTCTGGAACTCGGGAGGCGCCTCGGCGTAACCTGCGCCGGCGCGGTGGCACGAGGGGAGCGGGCGATGAGCGGGGACGGCACCATCTCGGTCGGCAGGAGCGTGGGCCCGGGCGCCAAGCCCGAGGTGCTGGCGCTGCGGCTGGCCAACCGGCACGGGCTGGTGGCGGGCGCCACCGGCACCGGCAAGACCGTGACCCTGCAGGTGCTGGCCGAGGGCTTCTCCAACGCGGGCGTGCCCGTGTTCGCCGCCGACATCAAGGGCGACCTGTCGGGGCTCGCCGCGGCCGGCGAGGCCAAGCCGGTCTTCGTCAAGCGCGCCGAGGAACTCGGGATCGCGTACGAGCCCGACCGCTTCCCCACCGTGTTCTGGGACCTGTTCGGCGAGCAGGGCCACCCGATCCGCTGCACGGTCAGCGAGATGGGGCCGCTGCTGCTGGCCCGCCTCCTCGAACTCAACGACACCCAGGAGGGCGTGCTCAACGTCGCCTTCCGGGTCGCCGACGAGAACCGGTGGCCGGTCATCGACCTGAAGGACCTGCGGGCGCTGCTGAACTTCTGCTCGGAGAACCTGCGCGAGATCTCCGGCACCTACGGCAACGTCTCGGCGGCCAGCGTCGGCGCGATCCAGCGCCAGCTCCTGGTTCTCGAGAATCAGGGCGCCGACGCGTTCTTCGGCGAGCCGGCCCTCGACCTCGCCGACTTCATGCGCCGGGACCGGGAGGGCAGGGGCTTCGTCAACATCCTGGCCGCCGACAAGCTGATGCAGCGGCCGAAGCTCTACGCCTCCTTCCTGCTCTGGATGCTCTCGGAGCTGTTCGAGCAATTGCCCGAGGTCGGCGACCTCGACCGGCCCAAGCTCGTCTTCTTCTTCGACGAGGCGCACCTCCTGTTCGACGACGCCCCGAAGGCACTGCTCGACGCGGTGGAGCAGGTGGTGCGGCTGATCCGCTCCAAGGGGGTGGGCGTCTACTTCGTCACCCAGAACCCGCTCGACGTGCCCGAGACGGTGCTGGGCCAGCTCGGCAACCGGGTGCAGCACGGCCTGCGCGCCTTCACGCCCCGCGACCAGCGCGCGGTGCGGGCGGCCGCCGAGACCTTCCGGCAGAACCCGGGCTTCGACGTCGCCAAGGCCATCACGGAGCTCGGCGTCGGCGAGGCGCTGGTGAGCTTCCTGGAGGCGCGCGGCACCCCCTCGGTCGTCGAGCGGGCCTTGATCGCGCCGCCGCAGGGCCGCGTCGGTCCCCTCACGGCAGCCGAGCGGGCCGAGGTGATCGCGAAGAGCCCGCTCCGCGGCAAGTACGACGCGGCGGTCGACAACGAGAGCGCCTACGAGATGCTGGCCGCCCGCAAGGGCCTCGACGCGGACACGGCGGAGGCCGCCAAGGAGAGCGAGGGCGGCCTCGGCGGCCTGCTCGGCGGCGTGCTGGGCAGCCTGCTCGGCGAGGAAGCGTCGAAAGGAAAGGGAACGGCGCGGACCGGGCGCCGCCCCCGGCCGGGGATCGTGGAGCAGGTGGTGTCGAACGCCGCCCGCTCGATGGCCCGCAGCGTCGGCAAGCAGGTGGGCGACGCCATCCTGCGCAACGTGCTGGGCGGGCTGACGAAGAAGTAGCCGCGCCGGATCTTTTCCTCCCCGCTCTGCGGGGAGGGGGGAGCGCGCGTCAGCCCGCTGAGGCGACCTGCCCGGCGCGGCGGATCTTCTCCAGCACGTCCTTCAGGTTCTCGGGCGTGACGATGCCGACGAGCTTGTCGCGGATCACCCCGTCCGGGCCGATGATGAAGGTCTCCGGCACGCCGTAGACGCCGAAATCGATGCCGACGCGGCCCGTCTCGTCGAGCCCGACCGCCCGGAAGGGCACGCCGTGCTTCCCCAGGAAGGCGCGGGCCTTCTCGGGCGCGTCCTTGTAGGCGATGCCGACGAGGCGGAAGCCCGATTCGCGGGCCATCCGCATCAGCATCGGGTGCTCGATCTGGCAGGGGGCGCACCACGAGGCCCAGACGTTCAGCACCGTGACCTGGCCCCGGAGGTCGGCGGAGGTCAGCCCCGGCACGGGGGCGCCGTCCGCGGTCAAGCCCGGCACCGGGGGCAGCGCGAAGGCCGGGACCGGCTGCCCGACGAGCGCCGAGGGGATGGCCGCGGGATCGACGCCCGATCGCAGGCGCAGGAGGAACACGCCGGCCAGCACCGCGAAGGTGACGAGCGGCAGGATCAGCAGGAGCGAGCGGCGGGCCGGCGCGGGGGCCTCGGTGCTCACCGGCGCCCCTCCCCGGAGCCGCGCAGCGCCTCGAAACCGCGCAGGGCCCGGGCCTGCGCGCGCCGGTCGCGCACGGCGTTGAGCACCAGGGCGCCCATCACCAGCGCGGTGAAGGCGTAGGAGGCGAGGATGAAGCCCGCATGGGGTCCGAGATCCATGGTCGGGTCCTCAGAGGGCCTGGGGGAGGGCGTCGGGCGGAGCGGTCACGGCGACGCGCCCCGCGTCCAGGCGCTCGGCCTCGCGGATGGTCAGCGTGCGCACCCGGCGGCGCATCACCTCGGTGCGCATCGCGTAGAGGTGGAGCGTGGTGCCGCCGAGCGTCGCGGCGAGGATCATCACGAGGAGCGGGTAGAGCATCGAGGGATCGATGGTCGGGCCGCCCATGCGCAGGATCGAGGCCGGCTGGTGCAGGGTGGACCACCAGTTCACCGAGAACTTGATGATCGGCAGGTTGACGGCGCCGACGAGCGTCAGGATCGCCACCGCGCGCGCGGCCCGGTTCGGGTCCTCCATCGTGCGCCAGAGCGCGACGATGCCGCAGTAGATCAGGAAGAGCAGCAGCATCGAGGTGAGGCGCGCGTCCCAGACCCAGTAGGTGCCCCACATCGGCTTGCCCCAGAGCGACCCGGTGACGAGGCAGATCAGCGTGAAGGCCGCCCCGATCGGCGCGGCGGCGCGCTGGGCGACGTCCGCGAGCGGGTGGCGCCAGACCAGCGTGCCCACCGCCGACAGGCTCATGGCGCCGTAGAAGAACACCCCGAGCCAGGCCGCTGGCACGTGGATGAACATGATCCGCACCGTCTCGCCCTGCTGGTAGTCGGGCGGGGCGACGAACCACGCGAGGTAGAGCCCGAGGGCGAGCACCAGACCGGAGAGGCCGGCGAGCCACGGCGCGAGCGTGCCCGACCAGCGCATGAAGTGGCTGGGGTTGGACAGCCGGGTCCAGAGGGAGATCGGGGCCGAGGACATCCTGCCTGCCTGAGGGCGCGCGCGGGGTGCCCCGGCGGCCTGCCTGTTTCCGTGACATCCCGCGCGGGGCGGGGCTCCTGGCCTGGCTTTTAGCGTCGAGTGCGGTGCAGCGGCAATGCGGGGCGGGCGCGCACCCTGGGCGGTCAGGGCGCGTCGGGACGCAGGAGCCGGCGCAGCCCGGCCCGGGCCCCGCGCCCGGCCGCACCCACGGAGCGGGCGAGCAGCCCGCCGGCCCGCCCGGCCGCCTCCCGGGCGTCCCGCGCGGCGATGCCGTCGACATCCGCCGCGCGCTCCGCCAGGGCGGCGGCGACGGAGGCCGGATCCGGCAGGGACCAGCGCAGGAAGTAGTCGCGCTCCGCGGCGTAGGCGTCGTTGCGGATCCAGGTCACCCCGTCGGCGTAGTAGTAGTGCGCCCGGTTCCGGTTCAGGGCATCGAAGAGCGGCAGGTTCGCGTTGAGGCGGCGGCACCAGTTGAGGCCGAGGATCCGGCGCTCGGGCGCGGCGAAGAGGCAGACGTGCAGGGCCGAGCCCGTGAGGCCGAGGACGGTCCGCCGCTCGGCGAAGAGCCGGACCTGCGCGCGGAGGTCGAGTTCCTCGGGGACGACGACGTCGACGCCCCGGCGCTCCAGCTCCCGCACGAGGTCGGCCTCGTTCTCCAGCTTGTGCAGGCTGCCCGGCGGTAGCCTGAGCTTCGAGAGATAGGCCGGCCGCGCCTCGCCATCGACCGCGACGCCCGCCAGCCAGGGCCGCCCGATCGCCTTGCAGAGTTCGTCGTAGGCCCGGCTCGCCGCGTGGTTCTCCCGGAAGGCGCGCTCGGCCACCACGACCTCGGCCAGTCGGACGGGCACGCGGAAATTCCGCAGCGCATCCAGGCCGACCCCGAGGGAGCCGAGCATCGGCTCCAGGAAGCCGAGGCCGCGCAGCCGCTCAATGTCCTGCGCGCCGTGATAGAGCAGCAGGGTCCCCGCCCCGCCGCCCGCGGCGAGCGGCCAGAGGCGGGACAGGCTGCCGACGACGAAGTGGCCGAAATGATCGACCACGTCGCCGAGATAGTGGAAGCGCGCATCGACCCGCGCGGCCGAGGCGCGGAGATCGGCGACCTGCCGCGCCGCGTCGGCGTCGAGCGGCGCGTCGCGGTCGATCCGCACCCCGCCCTCGTAGAGCCCCCAGAGGGCGCCGTACTCCACGGGCACGTAGAGCAGGTCGGTGCAGAGGCGGATGTCCGGCGGCGCCTCGTGGATCGCGCAGGCGCCCTCGACCTCGGTGCAGCGCCTGATCCCGGCCGGCATGTGCCCCCGCTCGCCCCGCGACGATCCCCTCGCCGCGGCCGGATACGCCCTCCGCCCCGGACCGTCAAAGGCCGCGCTACTCCGACCAGCGGAGCGCCGCCGCCGCCGCGAGCGTGCCGACGACCGCCGCGATCAGGCTGAGGGCCGCCAGGATCGCCAGCGGCGTGGTGAACGGCACCGTGCCGCCCAGAGCCGCCTCCGTGGCCGAGACGCCGAAGATCAGGGTCGGCACCATCAGGGGCAGGACCAGCACCGCCAGGATCAGCCCGCCCCGGCGGATCGAGGCGGTGAGCGCGGCGCCGACCGCGCCGATGCAGGTCAGCGCCGGGGTGCCCACCAGCAGCGTCAGGGCGGTGGCGCCCATGGCGGTGCCGTCGAGGGCGACCAGAAGGCCGAAGAGCGGGGAGGCCAGCGCCAGCGGCAGGCCGGTGGTCAGCCAGTGCGCCACGACCTTGGCCAGGACCACGAGTTCCAGGGGTACCGGGGCGGCGGTCATCAGGTCGAGGGAGCCGTCCTCCTCGTCGGCCTGGAACAGGCGGTCGAGCCCGATGAGCGTCGCCAGCACCGCCGCGAGCCAGAGGATCGCCGGGCCGATCCGGGCGAGCAGGTTGAGGTCGGGCCCGAGCGCGAAGGGGATCAGCGCCACGATCATCAGGAAGAAGACGAGCGAGAGCGCGCCGGAGCCGCCGACGCGGGCCGCCAAAGCGAGGTCGCGGGCGACGAGGGCCGAGACGATGCCGATCACGCCCACTCCTCCGGATCGACGTCCGCGGGCAAGGGCGCCGCCCCCGGCTCCGCCGGGGCGAGCGCCAGGGCACGGGCATCCTCCAGGCCGAGCGCCTGATGGGTCGCCGCCACCACGAGGCCGCCCGCCGCCCGGTGCTCGGCCATCAGCCCGGCGAGCAGCCCTTGCGAGGCCGCGTCGAGGGCGGCCGTCGGCTCGTCGAGGAGCCAGAGCGGGCGGTGGCAGACGAGGAGGCGGGCGAGCGCCACCCGGCGCCGCTGCCCGGCCGAGAGGTAGGCGACGGCCAAGTCGTGGGCGTGGCCGAGGCCGAGGCGCTCCAGCGCCGGGCGCGGGGCCATCCGGGGCGCGCCCAGCAGCGCTTGCGCGAAGGCGAGGTTCTCGCCGGCCGTGAGCGCCGCCTTCAGCCCGTCCCGGTGGCCGACCGCGTGCAGGCATTCGGACAGGGCGGCCTCGCCGACATCGGCGACCGCCACCCGGCCCGCATCCGGCCGCAGTCGGCCGGCCAGGATCGCCAGCAGGCTCGACTTGCCGGCCCCGTTGCGCCCGGTCACCGCCAGCGCCTCGCCGGGACCGAGCGCGAACGACAGGCCCGCGAAGACGCGCCGCCCCGAGCGCCGACAGGCCAGATCCTCGACGCTGAGCCGCAAAAGCCCGCCCCCGCTCGCGCGGCCGGACGCCGTGTCCGACCCTCACGCCCCGCCTCTTGCCCGATCGCGCGGCGGAACGGAACGGGGCGTCCCGGCGTAGGTCCCGACCTGTGTCCTCGCGGGCCAGGCGGGCGCCGCACGCCCGCTGGCCGCGCGAGGGGGTGCCGGAGGGCTCGAGTCCATGCCGACGATGACGACCGCGCAACAGCACGCCCCGAGCGAGGCAGAGATCCGCGAGAGCCCGGACGCGGCCGCGGGACTGCGCCTCGTGCGCGCCCGGCTCGACCTCTGCACGCCCGACGAACGGCAGGCCTTCTGGGAGGCCGTGCGCCGCTGCTTCGGCGGTCCCGCCCCCGAGGAGGCGGGCGCGTAGGGCGCACGCCGGGGCATCCCACGATCCCGCGCAGGCTACCGCGCATGCACACTTTTCCCGTAAGACGGGCTTGGTCGCGGCACCCCTTGCCGTCGCCGGGCCCGGGGCCTAACCGGGGCCGGTTACTGGATTGATGCGTGATGGCCGAGTTGTCTGGACCCACGACGCCCGTCGCGCCTCCCGTGCCGGGCTCGATCGACCGGTCGGAGCGGCCCGGCCGGGTCGGGCTGCTGCTCGTCCTGGCGGGGCTGCTCGTGGGCGCGGCGATCGGCCTCTCCTTCGTCGCCAACGAGCAGGCCCAGTCGCTGATCGTCTGGCTGCTGGCGCTCCTCGCCATGGCGGGCGTGTTCTTCCTGTTCGCGCTGGCGATCGGCGCGCTCCAGCTCGCCGGGCAGGGCGCGCGCGACGACATCACCAAGGCGATCGTCGACGGCTCGCCCGACGCCGCCCTGGTGGCGGAGGAGGGCGGCCGGCTGATCTACGCCAACGAGGCCTATCTGCAGGTCGCGGGCGGCGACAGCTTCTCGAACCTGCGCTCGGTCGAGCGGGTCTTCGTCGGTTCGCCGGAGGTGTCGGAGGCGGTCTACCGCCTGTCCCAGGCCTCGCGCGACGGGCGCAGCCACACCGAGGAGGTCCGCATGGCGCCCCCGCCCCGGGGCGGCGCCCGGGACTTCGCGTGGTACCGCATCCACGTGCGCCCCCTGCCCAGGCCGGGCCGGGCCACCGCGCTCTGGACGGTCTCCGACATCACCGCCGAGCGCGAGCGCCAGGAGAACGTCTTCCAGGAGCTGCAGCACGCGATCGACTATCTGGACCACGCGCCCGCGGGCTTCCTGTCGATCGATCCGGCAGGCTCGATCGTCTACATGAACGCGACGCTGGCCGCCTGGCTCGGATACGACCTCGCCACCGTCGGCTCGGGCGGGCCCCACCTCTCCGAGATCGCGCCGGGCGCCGAGGTTCTGACCCGCAGCGTCGGCCTGCCCGGCGAGGTGCGCACAGACCGCTTCGACCTGGACCTGCGCCGCCGCAACGGCCACCCGCTGCCGGCCCGGCTCTACCACCGGATCGCCTTCGGCAAGGACGGCAAGCCCGGCGCCTCCCGCACCTTCGTGATCAACCGCTCGGCGGGCGCCGAGTTCGACGAGCCGCAGCGCGCCGCCGAGGTGCGCCTCGCCCGCTTCCTCAACAACTCGCCGATCGCGATCGCCACCCTCGACCGCTCGGGCCGGATCGCCCGGGCCAACGCTTCCTTCGCGCGGCTCTTCGGCACGCTGCCGAGCCATCCGGTGGACGAGGCGGACGAGACCGCGCTGGATCCCGCCCACGAGCCGAACGTCACCGACGCGCTCGCCGACCGCGAGGGCGTGGACGCGGCGCTCGCCAAGGCGGCGGGCGGCCTCTCCGAGATCGCGCCGATCGAGGTGAGCCTCAAGGGACCGGGCAACCGCTCGGCCCGGGTCTGGCTGATCACCGCCGGCGGCACCGGCGAGGCGCTCGACGAGGACGAGCGCGAATCGGTGATCCTCTACGCGCTGGACACCACGGCCCAGCGCCAGCTCGAGCAGCAGGTGGCGCAGTCGCAGAAGATGAACGCGGTCGGCCAGCTCGCGGGCGGCATCGCGCACGACTTCAACAACGTGCTGCAGGCGATCATCGGCTACTCGGACCTCCTGCTCGCGAGCCACCGGCCGACCGACCCGGCCTTCCAGGACATCATGCAGATCAAGCAGAACGCCAACCGGGCCGCGGGCCTGGTGCGGCAGCTGCTGGCCTTCTCGCGCCGCCAGACCCTGCGGCCGGAGGTGATGAACGTCGGCGAGTCGCTCTCCGAGCTGACGCTGCTGCTCAAACGGCTGCTCGGCGAGCGGGTCGGGCTGGAATTGAAGCACGGCCGCGAGGTCTGGCCCGTCAAGGCCGACGTCAACCAGTTCGAGCAGGTGATCGTGAACCTCGCGGTCAACGCCCGCGACGCGATGCCGGGCGGCGGCAAGCTCTTCATCCGCACCACCAACGTGGCCGATCCGGGCCCCGACGCCGTCGCGGACGGCCGCGGCGGGCCGCCGCCCGGCGACCACGTGCTGATCGAGGTGCAGGACACGGGCGAGGGCATCCCGCCCGAGATCATGGAGAAGATCTTCGAGCCGTTCTTCACCACCAAGGAGATCGGCAAGGGCACGGGCCTCGGCCTCTCGACGGTGTTCGGCATCGTCAAGCAATCGGGCGGCACGATCGACGTGCAGTCGGTCGTGGGCGAGGGCACCGTCTTCAAGATCTACCTGCCGCGCCACGTCCCCGAGGTCGTTCCGGACATCGTGCCGGAGGCCCTGCCCGAGGCTCCGCCGGAGCGCGCGCGCGAGGCCGGATCGAGGACGGCCGGGTCCGGGGCGGCCGGGTCCGGCGCGGCCGAGGTCGCCGTGCCGACCCTGCCCCCCGCGAGCTACCCGGCAGCCAAGGACGCCGAGACCGCCCCTGCGCCGTCCGCGCCCAGGCCCGCCCCGCGCAAGCCCTCGGCGGACCATACTGGGCAGGGCACGATCCTCTTGGTGGAGGACGAGGATCCGGTCCGGGCGGTCAACAGCCGGGCGCTCGCCGCCCGCGGCTACACGGTGCTGGAGGCGGCCTCGGGCATCGAGGCGCTGCAGATCGTCCGCTCCGGCGACCACGTGATCGACCTCATCGTCTCCGACGTGGTGATGCCCGAGATGGACGGGCCGACCCTGCTCGGCGAGGTGCGCAAGCACCTGCCGGACCTGAAAGTGATCTTCGTCTCGGGCTACGCGGAGGACGCCTTCCGCAAGAACCTTCCGGAGGGCGAGGCCTTCAACTTCCTGCCCAAGCCCTTCAGCCTGAAGCAGCTCGTCGAGACCGTGAAGAAGACGATGGCCGGGTAGGGGCGGCGCGCCCGCCCTCGGATCACCGTTCGGCCGCGATTCGTCCCTAGCCCCCGTCGAACGGGCCGGGCCGTGCCGCGTTGTCCCGCGCCCCGTCCGTCTCAAGGCCATCCCGAATCCGGCATGCTCGATCCCGCGCCCCATCGGCCGCCCGGCCTCGGCTCCGTCGCCGGCGAACCGCTCGCGCGGGCCGACCGGAAGGCCAGCACCGTCAAGATCGTGAGCTGGAACCTCCTGCGCCGCACCGGCGCGGCGGTCACCGACCTCGTCGCGCTGATCGAGCAGGAGCAGCCCGACCTGCTGCTGATGCAGGAGGCCACCCGCGGCATCGCGGCGCTCCGCGAGCGCGTCGGCGGGGTCTACGCCTGGGCGCAGCTGCCCGACCGCATCCACGGGCTCGCCATGTGGGCGCCCAAGCCCTGGGACAGCCCGCCGCTGGTGGTGCCGCTGCCCTCGGGCGCGATGTTCCACCGGGTCTCGCAGGTGCTGGATCTCGGCGATTTCACCGTGGCCAACGTCCACCTCTCGCACGGGCAGATGCTGAACCGGCGCCAGCTGCGCCGGGTCATGGGGGCGCTCTCCGAGCGCGCCGCGGTGCTGGGCGACTACAACATCGTCGGCCCCGCCCTGATGCCGGGCTTCCACGATGTCGGCCCGCGCAGCCCGACCCACGCCATGGGTCGGATGGTGCCGCTGCGCCTCGACCGCTGCCTCGCCCGCGGCCTCGTCTGCGAGCGCCACGCGGTGCTGCCGCGCGGGCCCTCCGACCACCGGCCGATCGTGGTGCACCTGCGCCCGGCGCCGGAATCGCCGGCGCGGGCGGTCAGAGGTATGGCAGCAGCAGTCGCACGGCTGCGTCGCGCAGGCGTACGGGCAGGTGGCGGGCGCGCAGGTCGTCCTCCGTCAGCCGGGTCTCCATCTTCGCCCGGATGAAGCGCTCGATCTCCTCCGCCATCCGCGCGTCGTAGAGCTCGACGTTCAGCTCGAAGTTCAGGCGGAAGCTGCGCATGTCCCAGTTGGCGCTGCCAACGAAGCACCAGACCCCGTCGATGGCCAGCGCCTTCGAGTGGTCGAAGGGCGGCTCGTCGAGCCAGATCCGCACGCCGCTCCTGAGGAGCGGCATCACGTGCGCGCGGGTCGCCCAGTCGACGAAGACGTGGTCCGAGCGGCGCGGGATAACCACGTCGACCGTGACGCCCCGCTCGGCGGCGAGCGCCAGCGCCGCCATCACCACCTCGTCGGGCAGGAAGTAGGGCGTCACGATCGCGACCCGCTCGCGGGCACCGTTGAGCGCGTGCAGGATCACCGACTCGATCTTCATGATGTCGGCGTCCGGCCCCGAGGTCACGGCGCGCGCGACCGTGGGGCCCACGGGCGCGAGGTCCGGGAACCAGTCCGGCCCGTCGAGGATCTCGCCGTCCACGAAGGCCCAGTCGCTGGCGAAGGCCGCCATCAGCTGCTCGACCACCGGGCCCTCGACCCGGAAATGGGTGTCGCGGATCGGGTGGTCCGGCCGGGTGGCGAGGCGGTTCGGCTGCGAGATGTTGACGCCGCCCGTGAAGGCGACCCGCCCGTCGGCGATCAGGAGCTTCTTGTGGTTGCGCAGGTTCAGGAAGGGCATGCGCCAGGGCAGCGCCGAGTGCATGAACAGCCCCGCCGGCACCCCGGCGGCGCTGAGGCGCCGGTAGGCCTTCGCCCGGAAGTAGCCGCCGCCGATCCCGTCGATGATCACCCGGACGGCGACGCCGCGCGCCCGCGCCTCACCGAGCGCCGCGCCGAACAGGCGCCCGGTCGGGTCGTCGCGGAAGATGTAGCTGGTGAGGACGAGGCTGGTGCGGGCCTCCGCGATCGCCGCGAGCATCGCCGGATAGGCCTCGTCCCCGTTGCGGAAGAGCGCGACGCGGTTGCCGACGAGGGCGGGCAGGCCGGTGATGCGGCGCACCGCCCGGTCGAGGGGCCAGAGGGTGTGCGGCACGGTCGCGTCCTCGAGGCTCGGCGCCTCCAGCGCCTCCGAGGGCTTGGTGCGCAGCCTGCGCGCCCGTCGCGTCACCCGGTTGATGCCGAACATCAGGTAGAGCACCGAGCCGAAGATCGGCGACAGCCACGCGAGCCCGACCCAGGCCACCGCGACGCTGACGCGCCGCTTGCGCAGGAGGGCGTGCAGCGTCACCGCGACCGCGAGCGCGGTGCCGACCGCCGCCAGCATGTCGGCCCGCAGGGCGGCGGTGGGCTGGAGCCAGCGGAGCAGCAGGTCTTCGAAGGAACTCAACACGTCACGCGACCGGGTACGGGAGGGGCCGGCTCGATATAGGCGCGTTGACGGCCGCGCGATGCCGGGATGCGGAGGATTGTCGGGCGGATTTTCGTCGGCGTCCCGAAAATGCCGGCCTCGCGCGGACGAGGGCCGGCGGGTCCGGGGGCGGCAGGGG
>NZ_LSIX01000037.1:0-270 GCF_001556475.1 Methylobacterium sp. CCH5-D2
ACTGGCGCACCTCGCCCCCGATGGGGATGACCTGCGCCACGCCCGGGATGGTCAGGAGCCGCGGCCGGATCGAGAAGTCTGCGACCTCGCGCACCTGCATCGGGCTCGCGGTCTCACTCGTGACCGCCACCAGCAGGATCTGCCCCATGATGGAGGAGACCGGGCCCATCACCGGGGTCACGCCGCGGGGAAGCTGGTCCTGCACCAGGGCCAGCCGCTCGGCGACCTGCTGGCGGTTGCGGTAGATGTCGGTGCCCCAGTCGAACTCGA
>NZ_LSIX01000375.1:0-1111 GCF_001556475.1 Methylobacterium sp. CCH5-D2
GGATGCTGCCGGTGCTGGTCGGCGTGCTCACCCTGTTCGTGCTGGTCTTCGGCTTCCTGATGGCGGCGGCCTGCGGCTATCTCGCCGGCCTCCTCGGCTCCTCGTCGAGCCCGATCTCGGGGATCGGCATCCTCACCACCATGGCGGCGGCGCTGCTGCTGCCGCTGCTGCTCGGCCGGGCGGCGGGCCCGGAGGGCGAGCGCTTCGTGGTGGCCGCCGCCCTCCTGGTGGCGGCGGTCATCGTCACCACGGCGTCGATCGCCAACGACAACCTGCAGGACCTCAAGACCGGCCAGCTCGTCGATGCCACGCCCTGGCGCCAGCAGGTGGTGCTCATCGTCGGCGTGGTGGTGGGCTCGGCGGTGATCGCGCCGCTGATGGCCCTGCTCTACGAGGCCTACGGCTTCGCGGGCGCCCTGCCGCGGGAGGGGATGAGCGCGGATTCCGCCATGGCGGTGCCGCAGGCGGCGCTGGTGACGCAGATCGCGACGGGCATCGTCGGCGGCACCCTGCCCTGGACCATGGTGCTGATCGGGATCGGCCTCGGGGCCGTGCTGGTGGTGCTGGAGGCGCGGCTGCGGCGGCGCGGGCTGACCTTCCCGGCGCTGACCGTGGGCATCGGCATGTACCTGCCGCTCAGCGTCGAGATGACGATCGCGCTGGGCGGCATCCTGGGCTGGCTCGCCGAGCGGCATTTGCGCCGCCGCACCCCGGAGGCGGAGCGGGCGGGCGCGGTCGAGGCGGCGCGGCGGCGCGGCGTGCTGCTGGCCTCGGGGTTCCTGGTCGGCGAGAGCTGCGTCGGGGTGCTGCTCGCCGGGGCCGACTGGCTCTCGGGCCGCTCGGGCGTGCTGGCGCTGGGCTTCGAGGGGCCGGCCGCGACCTGGCTCGGGCTCGCGGTGTTCGGTATCGGCCTCGGGGCGTTCTACCGGCTGACGGCCCGGGCGCCGGGCTGAGGCGGTCCCGAAAGGTCCCGGATTCCAAAGGTCGAGACCTTTGGCGGGTGCAGGGTGGAACCCTGCTGTTGATCTCCGCCCCCGGCGAAGCCGGGGGCGGAGATCAAACCCGGGGCTGCGCGCCCCGGACCCCGCCCAAGGGTGTGACACCCTTGGGG
>NZ_LSIX01000376.1:0-455 GCF_001556475.1 Methylobacterium sp. CCH5-D2
GCCGCTCGGCCATGGGCCGCCACAGGTGCAGGAGCAGCAGGTGGTTCTTGCGCGGCTCGATCGTGCCGCAGACCAGGAAGGTGGGGCGGTCGGGCGCGACGGCGGGGCCAACCCGCCCGAAGGCCGGCTCGACGCCGAGATGGCCCACCGCCACGGGCGGCGGGGCGAGACCGGCCGCGCGCAGATGCGCGCGGGTGCGCTCCGCCGTATCGCGGGAGTTCGCCAGGATCGCGGCGGCGTGCCGGCCGACCGTGCGCAGCCGCTCGGCGTGGCGCCCGGCCTCGCCCGGACGGCCGTATTCCGGGTGCGTGATGGGGATGAGGTCGTGCACGAAGAAGGCCGCGCGCACGTCGCGGCGGTCGTAGAGCCAGTCGAACCGCTCCGGCCGGTCGAGGCGCAGGTGCGAGGTGTGGACATAGAGGCTCCCCCGCGGCAGGGCGCCCACCCGCTTGCCC
>NZ_LSIX01000377.1:0-16868 GCF_001556475.1 Methylobacterium sp. CCH5-D2
CATGGCGCCGACGGTGCCGGGCGAGGCCGGCTGCTGGCCGCCCGCGAGGTTCTTGCTCGACTTATCGACGTCCGAGCTCTTCTCGTTCATCGTCTGGTCCGGGGACTTGCCCTTCGTCGAACCCGTATTGCACGGAGCGGCTAGCACGCTGCCAGCGGTGAACGTCAGGATGGCGAGCGCGCCGGCGATACCGGTGACCTTCATTGGCTTTTCCTCCGATCTTTCTGCGGCAGGATAAGTCCGACATCACCGCGAAGGTTCCTATGGCATTTCTATGAAGACCTTTCGGCAAGTCGAGGCGCGCCGCCTCAGACAGGCCCCGTCCCGCCGGGGCCTTCGCCGCTCCGCTCGCCGCGCCCCCGCGCGCGCTCCGTCCTGAGTTCGCGCTCGGCGAGCAGCCAGAACTGGATCTCCAGCCCCTCGGGGCGGTGGTTGCGCTCCCAGAGTTCGTAGGCCCGCTCGCGGATCTGCTCGAAGGAGATCGCGTCGGCCTCGGGTCTGTCCATCGCGCGCCTCGCCTCCGGTCCGTCCGCCGGGCCGCCGGCGGCGGCCGGCTCGCCCGGATCGACTCTCGCATCGTCGCGTGACACTCGTTCCACCATGGCCTCGGGGCTGCCGCTCTCGGTCCTGCGGTCTCCGTGCGGGGCCCGGACATCGCGACGAGGGCGCGGTGAGCGGGTGCCGGGGCGGAAGCCGTCCTGTTCGGCGAACTCGCGAGGCAGGCGCCGGTTTCCGCGGCCGCTCAGGGCTGTCGCATCAGCCGGGCGAGGACGGGCCAGTAGGCGGCCGGCATCAACCGTTCCAGCAGCGCGACGATCCGCGCGTCGGTGCCGACCAGCACCCGGGGGCGCCGCCGCTCGACCGCCGTCAGGATGATCTCGGCGGCGCGCGCGGGCGCGAGCTTGAGGTAGCTGTTGGCCTGCGCCCGCCCGCGAGCGCTCTCCTCGGGCGCGAGGTCGGCCGGCAGGCGCGCGCTGTCGGCGATCCGGGTCGCGACGCCGCCCGGATGGACCACGGTGACGCCGACGGTCGAGCCCGCCAACTCGTGGGCGAGGGCGTGCGAGAAGCCGCGCACCGCGAACTTGCTCGTCGCGTAGGCGGTCTGGCCGGGCGGCGCGATCAGGCCGTAGAGGCTCGACAGGTTGACGATGCGCGCCTCCGGGCTCTCCCGCAGCAGCGGCAGGAAGGCCCGCGTCATCCGCACCACGCCCCAGAGGTTGATCCCGATCAGCCACTCGAAGTCGGCCTCCGAGACCTGCTCGAATCTGCCGCCGAGGGCGACGCCGGCATTGTTCACGAGGAGGTCGAGACCCGGATGGGCCGCCCGGATCTCCGCGGGCAGGGCCGCCACCGCCTCACGGTCGGAGACGTCGAGCCGGTGCCGGCTAACCCGGAGGCCCGCCGGCAGGCGCGCTGCGGTCTCGGCGAGGCCGGAGGCGTCGATGTCCGCCAGCGCAAGGTTGCAGCCGCGCCGGGCCAGCGCCAGCGCCAGCGCGCGGCCGATGCCGCTGCCCGCGCCGGTGATCAGGGCCGTGCGGCCGGCCAGCTCGAATCGCGCGCCCATCCGCGTGCCCCCTCAGGCCGCCCGCCGCACCTCGGCGGGCGGGGCGCCCGCCCTGCCGAACGTCATCGCGCCGTCCGCGACCCGGCCGTAGCGCAGGGCGATCACGTCGAGCAGGTAGTTCTGGTAGAGGCGCCAGGGCCGGCGCACGCCCTGCTTCGGCAGGAGATGGCGGCCTCGCTCGATGTAGCCCGAGGTGAAGTCGATGGTCGGCGCCTCGCCCTCGCTGCCGTCGCGCCGGGCCATGCACCAGCGGTCGCCGCGCGCGTCCATGCGGCGGATCAGGCGGCAGACGTACTGCGCCGTCAGCTCGCATTTCAGGGTCCAGGAGGCGTTGGTGTAGCCGATCGCGACCGCGAGGTTCGGCACCCCGCTCAGCATCATGCCCTTGTAGAGCCAGGTCCTCTGCGGATCGACCGGCGCGCCGTCCACCGAGAGGGCGAGGCCGCCGAGCATCTTCAGCTTCAGGCCCGTGGCCGTGACCACGATGTCGGCCGGGATCTCGCGGCCCGAGGCGAGTCGCAGGCCCGTCTCCGTGAAGGTCTCGATCGTGCCGGTCTCGACCGAGGCGCGCCCCCCGCGGATCGCCCGGAACAGGTCGCCGTCCGGCACCAGGCACAGGCGCTGGTCCCAGGGCTTGTAGCTCGGGGTAAAATGGGTCGCGACGTCGTAGTCCGGCCCGAGCTGGCGGCGGATGCCGCCGAGGATGCGGGCTTTCATCGCCTCGGGCTTCCGGCGGGCGTACTGGTAGAACAGGATGCTGAGCGCGACGTTCTTCCAGCGGGCGAGCCGCAGCGCCAGCCCCTCCGGCAGCCGGGCGCGCAGCCATTCGGCAACCCGGTCGCGGGCGGGCAGCGCCACCACGTAGGTCGGCGAGCGCTGCAGCATGGTGACGTGGGCGGCGTCTCCCGCCATCGCCGGCACCAGCGTCATCGCGGTCGCGCCGCTGCCGACCACGACCACGCGCTTGGCCGTGTGGTCGAGGTCCTCCGGCCAGGCCTGCGGATGCACGAAGCGGCCCCCGAACCTCGCCGTGCCGGGCCAGTCCGGCAGATAGCCCGATTCGTAGTCGTAGTAGCCCGCGCAGACGGAGAGGAAGCCGCAGGTGAGCCGCTGCCGGCGGCGCTCCGGCCCGACCTCGAGGTCGAGCACCCAGCGCGCGGCGGCCGAATCCCAGTCCGCGGCGACGACCCGATGGCCGAAGCGGATCTTCCGGTCGATCCCGTAGGCCGCCGCCGTCTCGCGCAGGTAGGCGAGGATCGAGGCGCCGTCGGCGATCGAGCGCTCGCCGGTCCAGGGCCGGAAGCTGAAGCCGAAGGTGTAGAGGTCCGAATCCGAGCGCAGGCCGGGATAGCGGAACAGGTCCCAGGTGCCGCCGATCGCCTCGCGCGCCTCGAGGATGGCGTAGCTCTTGTCCGGGCAGCGCCGCTGCAGGTGGTAGCCGGCCGCGATGCCGGAGATGCCGGCGCCGATGACCAGCACGTCGAGATGGGTCGCGCTGTCCGCGCGGCCTGGCGAGGCGGGATCCATCGGGGCTCCGGCAACCGGGAACGGGCCATTGATCTAGGGTGTTCGGCCGACATGCGTCAACGTGGCGCGGGGCTCGGTGAACGCGGCGCGAACCTCGGTGAACGCGGCGCGGACCTCGGTGAACGCGGCGCGACCTTCCGGCTGCGCGCCGCGGCTTCCCGCGGCTTCCCGCGGCCTTCCGTGCCGGCTCGCGAGAGACCATATTCGCGCTATGGCGAAACCCCGCAAGCCCCGCAGCGCGACGGCGAAAGGCCCGAGCAAGGCCGACAAGCCCGAGCTTCAGCCCCTCGACCCCTTCCTGGCCGACCTGCTCAACCCGGCGCTCAACCGCAACCGGTTGCCGGAGCCCGAGCGCCCCGGGCAGGTTCCGGGCCGGCGCGGGCGCAGGAAGGCGGATGCCGCGGCACCGCAGGGTTTCGGCGAGGCGTCGCAATCGGGCTTCACGGTCGCCCCCGGCGCCGAGGTCGACCCGCGCCTCGCCCAGGCGCTCGGCCTGACCCCGCCCGAGGACGGCCCGGCCCCGGAGGGCCAGCCCGACACCGCGCCGCTCGACCCGGGCGGCGCCTCCGCGACGGTGACGGCGCTGGAACGCCTGCTCACCGAGGGCAACCCGCTGTTCAAGGACGGCGCGGCCTGGGTGCCGCACCGGCCCGAGCGCCCGAAGAAGTCCGAGGCCGGCATCCGCTTCGTGATGAAGTCGGAGTTCGAGCCCGCCGGCGACCAGCCGGCCGCCATCGCCGAGCTGGTGAAGGGCGTGGGCGCGCACGAGCGCGACCAGGTGCTGCTCGGCGTCACCGGCTCGGGCAAGACCTTCACGATGGCCAAGATCATCGAGGAGACGCAGCGCCCGGCGCTCATCCTGGCCCCGAACAAGACGCTCGCCGCGCAGCTCTACGGCGAGTTCAAGAGCTTCTTTCCCGACAACGCGGTCGAGTACTTCGTCTCGTACTACGACTACTACCAGCCCGAGGCCTACGTCCCGCGCTCCGACACCTTCATCGAGAAGGAATCCTCGATCAACGAGCAGATCGACCGGATGCGCCACGCCGCCACCCGGGCGCTCCTCGAGCGCGACGACGTGATCATCGTGGCCTCGGTCTCGTGCATCTACGGCATCGGCTCGGTCGAGACCTACACGGCGATGTCGTTCACGGTCTCGCTCGGCGAGCGCATCGAGCAGCGCCAGCTCATCGCCGACCTCGTGGCGCTGCAGTACAAGCGCATCCAGTCCGACTTCGCCCGCGGCACCTTCCGGGTGCGCGGCGACACGATCGAGCTCTGGCCGGCCCACTTGGAGGATCGCGGCTGGCGCATCGGCCTGTTCGGCGACGAGATCGAGAAGATCGTCGAGTTCGATCCGCTCACCGGCAAGACCATCTCCGAGCTGAAGTTCGTGAAGGTCTACGCCAACTCGCACTACGTCACGCCGCGCCCCACTCTTCAGCAGGCGATCAAGGGCATCAAGCACGAGCTGAAAGGCCGGATCGAGGAGCTGACCCGGATGGGCCGCCTGATCGAGGCGCAGCGCATCGACCAGCGCTGCACCTTCGACATCGAGATGATCGAGGCGACGGGTGCCTGCAACGGCATCGAGAATTATTCACGCTACCTCACCGGACGAAAGCCCGGCGAGCCGCCCCCGACCCTGTTCGAGTACCTGCCCGACAACGCGCTCGTCTTCACCGACGAGAGCCACGTCACCGTGCCGCAGATCGGCGGCATGTACCGGGGCGACTTCCGCCGCAAGGCGACGCTCGCCGAGTACGGGTTCCGCCTGCCCTCCTGCCTGGACAACCGCCCGCTGCGCTTCGAGGAATGGGACGCGATGCGGCCCCAGTCGGTCCACGTCTCGGCGACGCCCGGCAAGTGGGAGATGGAGCAGACCGGCGGCGTCTTCGCCGAGCAGGTCATCCGCCCGACGGGCCTCGTCGATCCGGTGATCGAGATCCGCCCGGCCCGGAGCCAGGTGGACGACCTCTTAGGGGAGGTCCGCGAGGTGGCCCAGGCCGGCTACCGCACGCTCGTGACGACGCTGACCAAGCGCATGGCCGAGGACCTGACCGAGTACCTGCACGAGAACAACGTGCGGGTGCGCTACATGCACTCCGACATCGACACGCTGGAGCGCATCGAGATCATCCGGGATCTGCGCCTCGGCGCCTTCGACGTGCTGATCGGCATCAACCTGCTGCGCGAGGGCCTCGACATCCCGGAATGCGCCCTCGTCGCGATCCTCGACGCCGACAAGGAGGGTTTCCTGCGCTCCGAGACCTCGCTGATCCAGACGATCGGCCGCGCGGCCCGCAACGCGGAGGCGCGCTGCATCCTCTACGCCGACCAGATCACCGGCTCGATGGAGCGGGCGATGGCCGAGACGGAACGGCGCCGCCAGAAGCAGCTCGCCTACAACGCCGAGCACGGCATCACGCCGCAGAGCGTGAAGCGCGGGATCAGCGACATCCTCTCCAGCGTGTTCGAGCGCGACCACGTGCAGGTCGATACGGGGCTCGCCAAGGACGCGATCACGGTCGGCCACAACCTGAAGGCCGTGATGGCCGACCTCGAGAAGCGGATGCGTACCGCCGCCGCCGACCTCGACTTCGAGGAGGCCGCGCGCCTGCGCGACGAGCTCAAGCGGCTCCAGGCGACCGAGCTCCTGGTCTCGGACGACCCGATGGCGCGCCAGGGCGACGTCGAGCGCGAGGCCGGCAAGTTCGGCCGCAAACCGCCGCGCGGCAGCCGGATCGCGGCGCCCGACCTCGACAACATGGGGCCGGGCACCGACCGCGAGTTGCCGGCCGGCGCCCCCGTCTGGCAGGAGCGGCCGAAGCCGCGCTCGACCCAGGGGCTCGGCGGCCAGAAGCCGAAGTACAAGGGCGGCGGGGGACGCAAGCGTGGGTGAGGCGGCCGGCCTGCCCCATCGCCCGACGGCCCGGCTCGGCGCCCGATCGAGACGGGATCCCCGCATGCACCCACGATACGCCCTCGCCCTCCTGGCGCTGCTGCCGGCCGCCGCCCAGGCTGCCTCGGTCGATCTCTCGGGCAGTGCGACGGTCGGGGCGCTCCGCCGGGAGGTGGCGCTGCGGGTCGCCTGCGAGCCGAAGACCCGCGCCGTCTCCCTCGACCTGACGGTTCCGGGCTTCGCGGATCTGGAGCCGGTCTTCGACTTCTCGGGGCTCGAAGGCCCGAGCGGCAGCACCGCGGCGCTGAGCGAGTTCCGGGTCGTCGGCGCGGCGGGCGTGCGCACTGCCCGGGCCCGCGCCAACGGCGCGGTGGCGGCCGAGCCCGCGACGAGCTTCCGGCTCACCGTGGAGCCGGCCCGGCGCGGCGAGACGCCGGCCAACGGCATCGCGGTCGCCCTGGTCGAGCCCGGCGCGCGGCTGGTCTGGACGCAAGGCAGCCCGCGCAAGGGCGACGAACCGCTCGTCGCCACCGTCACCGTACCCGAGTCCGAGGCCGGCCCGCTGCGCGCGGCGCTCACGCCCTGCCTCAGCGGTCCCTGAGCCCGTCCCGCGCCCTCAGTTCACCTCGACCTGCACCACGCCGGGCACCGCCCGCAGCGCTCCCGCGATGGCGGGCGTCGCCTGGTACTTGCCGGGCAGGCGCACCTCGACCTCGCGGGCGCCGTCGAGCATCAGGATCAGCGAGACCTCGCCCTCCCCGCGGTTCGCCAGACGCTGCTGCACGGTCGGGATCGGGCGCTCGTCGCGCAGGAAGATCCGCATGCCCTTCTGGTAGCGGGCCACCGCCGCATCGAGAGGCTCGGCGGTCATGATGCGGGCGCGCACGTCCTCGCCCTCGAGGTTCGCCTGCAGCTGCAGGACCAGCGGCTTTCCGGGCTCCAGGATCTCCCGGTAATGGCCGAGGCCTTCCGAGAAGATGATCGCCTCGAAATGCCCGGTCTGGTCCGAGAGCGTGACGATGCCGAGCTTGTTGCCGGTCTTGGTGCGCCGCTCCGAGCGGTCGAGCACGGACGCCGCCACGCGCCCGACGCTGGTGGTGCCGGAGCGGACCGCGCGGCAGAACTCGGCCCAGCTCTGGACCCTGAGCTTGCCGAGCAGGTCGCCGTACTCGTCGAGGGGGTGGCCCGAGACGAAGAAGCCGATGGCGGCGTATTCCCGCTTCAGCTTGTCGGCCATCGGCCAGAGCTCGTGCGGCGGGATGCGCAGCGAGACCGTGTCCGAGACCACGCCGCCGAACATGTCGGTGATGCCGGTCGATTCCGCCTCGGCCGCCCCTTGCGCCAGCTTCATCATCGGCTCGATCGCCGCGAAGGCGCGAGCGCGGTCGGGCTCGATGCAGTCGAGGGCGCCGGCCTGGACGAGGCTTTCCAGAACCCGCTTGTTGACCATGCGCGGGTTGAGGCGGCGCGCCAAGCAGGCGAGGTCCTTGAAGGGCCTGTCGCCGCGCGCCTGGATGATCGCGCGCACCGCCTCGCGGCCGACGCCCTTGATGGCCGCGAGCGCGTAGCGGATGCGCCCGCCATGCACCTCGAACACCTCGCCGGAGGTGTTGATCGAGGGCGGATCGACCGGGATCTTCAGGCGCTGCGCGTCCTGGCGGAATTCGGCGAGCTTGTCGGTGTTGTCGATGTCGAGGGTCATCGCGGCGGCGAGGAACTCGACCGGGTGATTCCCCTTCAGGTAGGCGGTCTGGTAGGTCAGCAGCGCGTAGGCCGCCGCGTGGCTCTTGTTGAAGCCGTAATCGGCGAACTTGGCGAGCAGGTCGAAGATCTCGTCGGCCTTGGCCTTGGTCAGGCCGTTGGCCGTGCAGCCCTTCACGAAGCGCTCGCGCTGCGCGTCCATCTCGGCGCGGATCTTCTTGCCCATGGCGCGGCGGAGCATGTCGGCCTCGCCGAGCGTGTAGCCCGCGAGCACCTTGGCGATCTCCATCACCTGCTCCTGGTAGACGATGATGCCGAAGGTCTCCTTCAGCATCGGCTCCAGCATCGGGTGCGGGTACCAGGCGGCCTCGTTGCCGGCGTCGCGCCCGAGCTTGCGCTCGCAATAGACCGGGATGTTGGCCATCGGGCCCGGCCGGTAGAGGGCCACCAGGGCGATGATGTCCTCGAGCCGGTCGCACTGCATCTCGCAGAGCGCCTTACGCATGCCGGCCGATTCCACCTGGAACACGCCGACCGTCTCGCCCTTCCCCATCGGCCCGTAGGTCTTCGGGTCGTCGAGCGGCAGGGCGGCCAGGTCGATGTCGATGCCGCGCTGCTTGAGCAGGTCCGTGCAGCACCGGAGCATCGTAAGGGTCTTGAGTCCCAGGAAGTCGAACTTTACCAAGCCCGCCTGCTCGACCCATTTCATGTTGAACTGGGTCACCCGCATGCCGGTCTTCGGGTCGCGGTAGAGCGGCACGAGCTGTTCGAGCGGCCGGTCGCCGATCACCACGCCGGCCGCGTGGGTCGAGGCGTGGCGGTGCAGCCCTTCGAGCTTGCGGGCATGCGCCATCAGGCGGGCGACGACGGGCTCCTCCTCGATCGCCGCCTGCAGCTTCGGCTCGCCCTCGATGGCCTGGGCCAGCGTCACGGGGTTGGCCGGATTCTGGGGCACGAGCTTCGTCAGCTTGTCGACCTGCCCGTAGGGCATCTCGAGCACGCGGCCGACGTCGCGCAGCACGCCGCGGGCGAGCAGCGTACCGAAGGTGATGATCTGCGCCACCTGCCGCTCGCCGTAGCGGCGCTGGACGTACTGGATCACGCGCTCGCGGCCCTCGACGCAGAAGTCGATGTCGAAATCCGGCATCGAGACGCGTTCGGGGTTGAGGAAGCGCTCGAACAGCAGGCCGAAGCGCAGCGGGTCGAGGTCGGTGATCAGGAGCGACCACGCCACGAGCGAGCCCGCGCCCGAGCCGCGGCCGGGTCCGACCGGGATGTCGTGGGCCTTGGCCCACTTGATGAAGTCCGAGACGATCAGGAAGTAGCCCGGGAACTTCATCTTGACGATGACGTCGAGCTCGAAGGCGAGGCGCTCGCGGTACTGCTCGGGCGTGAAGCCCGGCGCCGGCCCGTGCTTCTCCAGGCGCGCCTCCAGCCCGGCCTCGGCCTGACGGCGCAGCTCGGTCGGCTCGTCGTCCGCGATGGCCTCGGCGACCGCCGTCGTGGCCTCGGCAGCGAGCGCGGCTTCCTGCGCCCGCTGGCTCTCGGCGAGCCCTTCCTCCGCGACGCTGCCGAAGTTCGGCAGGATCGGCTTGCGGGTGCGGACCCGGTAGGCGCAGCGCATCGCGATCTCGACGGTCGCCTGAAGCGCGTCCGGCAGGTCGCGAAAGAGCTCGGCCATCTCGGCCCGGGTCTTGAAGCCGTGGCTCGGGGTGAGCCGGCGGCGGCGCTCGTCGGAGACCACGCGGCCCTCCGCGATGGCGAGCAGCGCGTCGTGGGCGTCGAAATCGTCGGGCTTGGCGAAGAAGGGCTCGTTGGCCGCGACCAGCGACAGCCCCTCGGCGTCCGCGAGCGCGATCAAGGCGTCCTCGACCCGGCGCTCGTCGGGCAGGCCGTGGCGCTGCACCTCGACGTAGAGGTTGTCCGGCCCGAAGGCCGCCTTCAGCGCGGCGAGACGCGCGCGCGCGCGCTCGGGCTGTCCGGCCCGGATCGCGGTGTCGAGGGGGCCGGAGGGGCCGCCCGTGAGCGCGATCAGGCCGCCGGCCGATTCGGCGAGCGCCTCGGCCCGCACCCGCGCGGCCTCGCCGAGATCGTTGTCGAAATAGGCCCGCGAGGCGAGGCGCAGCAGGTTGCCGTAGCCCGCCTCGTCCTGGGCCAGCAGCACGATGTTGGTGACCTGAACCTGGCTGCGCCCCAGCGGGTCCGGCGCCTCGAAGGTCACCGCGAGCTGCATGCCGGCGATGGGCTGGATGCCGGTCCCCGCCGCCTTCTCGGAGAATTCCAGCGCGCCGAAGAGGTTGTTCGTGTCGGTGAGCGCGAGGGCCGGCTGCCGGTCGGCGGCGGCCGCCTTGACCAGGTCGCCGACCTTCAGGGCGCCCTCGAGCAGCGAGTAGGACGAGTGAACGTGGAGGTGGACATACCCCACCGCCTTGAGCTGACGCGCCATGACCGACCTTGTTCGTGGCCGGACAGGATCGCCGAGAGGCGTGGGGGGAGTCTGTCACCGCCGCGCCGCACCGCCCGGGATATCCACGATTCTCCGCCCGCCCTCCCCGGTCCGCGCGTCGATTCCGCCCGCGCGCCGGTGATCGGGCGACTTTCCTGTGCGCAACGCGGCGCAGCGGGAACAAACCGCGTCCGCGCAACCGGCCGCTAATTCAACGGCGCCAAGGCTACGCCCCAGGCCGCGAGCGCGACCGACAGGAGCCCGAACGCCATGAACTCCGCCATGCCCGTGAGGATCATCCGCTTCAGCATCTGCCGCGTCTCCCGAGAACAATTGAGGAACAAGGCCACTATTGTTCGCTTTATGTTCTACGTAAAGGCGCGCGGCTGACGAACCCAAGACCAGGGTTAACGAAATCCCCGGGCCCTGTTCGACGCCGAAGGTATCGGGCGCATCGTGATAGGTTGGATGACCGTTTGCGATACGGCGCAACCTGACACATTGCAGAAGCAACCCCACCTGCTAGATCCCCCGGCTTCGAGCAGAGGCGCCGCGGGAGCCGGGCAATTCAACGCGATCGTGCTTTCGTCAGGATGGAGTTCTTCCTGGTGGCCGTCGGGACGCACGGCGACGTGCTGCCCTTCATCGCCCTCGGCGCCGAGATGGCGCGCCGGGGCCATGGGGTCGCGCTGGCCGCGCCCGCCCCGTTCGAGCCGCTGGCCCGACGGGCCGGCCTGCCCTTCCAGCCCCTCGGCACGGTGGCCCAGTACGACGCGATGACCCGCTCGCCCGACCTCTGGCACCCGCGCCGGGGCGTGAGGCCGCTCTTCGACTACGTGTCCGGCCTCACCGAGACCACGCTGCTCTGGCTCGGGGCGAGCTGGTCCCGGGAGCGGCGCGGCGTGGTGGTCGCCTCGCCCCTGGCGCTCGGCGCGCGCCTCGCCCAGGACCTCTACGACCTGCCGCTGGCGACGCTGCAGGTGATGCCGTTCCTCATCGAGAGCCGGATCGCGCCGCCGCGCCTGCCGGGCCTGCCGCTGCCGCGCTTCCTCTCGGCCCGGTTCCGGCACTGGCTCGGCGTCGGCGCGGACGCCTACGCGATCGGCCCCGTCGCCCTGCCGCCGCTGAACGCCCTGCGGACCCGGCTCGGGCTCGCCCCCGTCCGGCGCCTGCGGCACTGGTGGAACAGCCCGACGCGGATGCTGCTGATGTTCCCCGACTGGTTCACCCCGCCGCAGCGGGACTGGCCGGCCCAGGCGGTGCAGATCGGCTTCCCGTTGGTCGATCGCTTCGGCGACGCCGCCGAGATCCCGCCGGACCTCGCCGCCTTCCTGGACGCGGGCGAGCGGCCGCTCGTCTTCACCTACGGCTCGGCCATGCGGCACGGGGCGCGCTTCTTCGAGACGGCCCTGGACCTGTGCCGACGGATGGGGCGGCGCGGCGTGCTGCTGGCGCCCCAGTCCGGGCAGATCCCGCGCGACCTGCCGCCCGGCATCATCCACCTGCCCTACGCGCCGTTCGGGGCGCTGCTGCCGCGCTGCGCGGCGCTCATCCACCACGGCGGCATCGGCACCGTGGCGCAGGCGCTCGCGGCCGGCATCCCGCAACTCGTGGTGCCGGTCGCCTTCGACCATTTCGACGAGGGCCGCCGGCTCGCCGAGCTCGGGCTCGGCGCCGTGCTGAGCCGCCGCGCCTTCCGCCCGCGCGAGGCGGCCTCCCTGCTCGACCGCCTGATCGGCGACCCCGCGGTCGCCCGCGCCTGCGCGGCGGTGCGCGAGCGGATGCGCGCGGATCCGGACCAGATCGCGCGCGCCTGCGACGCGGCGGAGGCGATGCTGTCGGTGCCGGGCCTGCGGGCGGCGTCCTGAGCGACAGCCCGCGACCTCAATCGAGCTGGTGGATCAACCCGTCCCGGATCGTGACCCGGCGGTCCATGCGGGCGGCCAGATCCATGTTGTGGGTGGCGATGAGCGCCGCCAGCCCCGAGGCGCGCACCAGCGCCAGCAGGATCCCGAAGACGTGGTCGGCCGTCTGCGGGTCGAGGTTGCCCGTGGGCTCGTCGGCGAGCAGCAGGCGCGGGCCGTTGGCGACCGCGCGGGCGATGGCGACGCGCTGCTGCTCGCCGCCGGACAATTCGGCCGGGCGGTGCGGCAGGCGGTCCTTGAGGCCGAGGAAGCCGAGGAGTTCGGCGGCGCGCGCCTTGGCCTCGGTGCGCTTCAGACCCCGGATGAGCTGGGGCATCACCACGTTCTCCAGCGCCGAGAACTCCGGCAGGAGATGGTGGAACTGGTAGACGAAGCCCATCTCCTCGCGGCGGAAGCGCGTGCGCTCGGCATCGCTCATCGCGGCGGTCGGCTGTCCGCCGACATAGACCTCGCCGCCGTCCGGACGCTCCAGCAGGCCCGCGAGGTGCAGGAGCGTGGACTTGCCGGCGCCCGACGGCGCCACCAGGGCGACGAGCTCGCCCGGCCAGATCGCGAGGTCGGCGCCGCGGAGGATCTCCAGGGCGCCCTCGGCCTGCTTGTAGCGCCGCTCGACGCGGGCGAAGAACAGGGCCGGCACCGGCTGGCTGCCGGGGGCATCGGTGCTCATGGCGGTTCCCGGTCTCAGCCGTAGCGCAGCGCCTGCACCGGATCGAGCCGGGCCGCGCGCCAGGAAGGATAGAGCGTCGCGGCGAGCGACAGCAGGAAGGCGGTGACGACCACGACCGTGATCTCGCCCGAGTTCATCTCGGCCGGGATCTCGGCCAGGAAGCGCACGGTCGGGTCCCAGGCGCCGGGGAAGAGCACGCGCTGGATCGGCTTGATGTTGAGCGTGATCGCGATGCCGAGGACCAGCCCCGAGAGCGTGCCGACGAGCCCGATCAGCGCGCCGTTGATCAGGAAGACCCGCATCACCGTGCCGGGCGTCGCCCCCATGGTGCGCAGGATGGCGATGTCGCTCGACTTGTCGCGCACCAGCAGGATCAGGCCGGAGACGATGTTCAGGGTCGCCACCACCACGATCAGGCTGAGGATCAGGAACATCACGTTGCGCTCGACCTCGAGCGCGCCGAAGAAGGTGCGGTTGCGCTGGCGCCAGTCGGTGAGCAGGATCGGGCGCTCGGCGGCGAGTTCCAGGGGCTCGCGCATGGCGCCGACCTCGTCCGGATGATCGATGTAGATCTCGATCATCGAGACGTCGCCCTCCTTGTTGAAGAAGGCCTGGGACTCGGCGAGCGGCATGAACACGAAGGTCGAGTCGAACTCGGTCATGCCGATCTCGAACACCGCCTTGACGGCGTAGCTCTTGGTGCGCGGCGCCGTGCCGAAGGGCGTGGTCGAGCCCTTGGGCGTCGAGAGCGTGATGGTGTCGCCTGCCTGGAGGCCGAGCGCGTCGGCGAGCCGCCGGCCGATGATCACGCCGGAGCCGTCGTCGAACCCTTCGAGCGTGCCCCCGCGCAGCGATCTCGAGATCGCCGCCATGCCGTCGAGATCCGCGCCGCGCACGCCGCGGACCAGCACGCCGCTGCCGCCGTAGGGCGAGGAGGCGAAGGCCTGCCCCTCGACGAGCGGGATCGCCGCGCGCACGCCGGCCACCTTCGCGAGGCGGTCGGACAGATCCTCGTAGTCGGTGAAGGTGCGGTCGATGGGCGTCGCGAAGACGTGCCCGTTGATGCCGATGATCTTCGACATCAGCTCGGAGCGGAAGCCGTTCATCACCGAGAGCACGATGATGAGCGTGGCGACGCCCAGCGCGATGCCGAGCACCGAGAAGAAGGCCACCACCGAGACCCCGCCCCCCCGGCGGCGCGCCCGGAGATACCGGCCCGCGATGATCCACTCGAAGGCCGCGAAGGGCGCCGTCGTGCCGGCGCGCCCGAGGAGGGCGGCGAGCCGCGCGGTCCGTCCGCCCGTTTCCGTCGCGCTGCCAGCCATCGTGCGCCTTCAGATCCGCCGGATGCGGGTGACGAGATCGACGGGCGCGACCGCCTCGCGCTCGCCGCCCGCCCGCCGCTTCAGCTCGACCTTGCCCTCGGCCAGGCCCTTCGGGCCCACCACGACCTGCCAGGGCAGGCCGATGAGGTCGGCGGTCGCGAACTTGGCGCCGGGTCGCTCGTCGCGGTCGTCGTAGAGCACCGAGAGGTTGGCGGCCTCGAGTTGCGCCTGAATCTCCCCGCAGGCGGCGTCCGTTGCTGCATCGCCAACCTTCAGATTGATCAGCGCGACGTCGAAGGGCGCCACCGCGTCCGGCCAGATGATGCCCCCCTCATCATGGCTCGCCTCGACGATCGCGGCGACGAGCCGGCTCGGACCGATGCCGTAGGAGCCCATATGGACCGGCCGCTCGATGCCGTCCGGACCCGCGACCTTTGCGCCCATCGGCTCGGAGTATTTGGTGCCGAAGTAGAAGATGTGGCCGACCTCGATGCCGCGGGCGGCGAGACGGTCGGCCTCCGGCACCTCGGCGAAGGCGTCGGCCTCGTGCATCTCGTCGGTGGCGGCGTAGTGCGAGGTCCAGGCATCGACGATGCCCTGAAGGGCCGCCACGTCCTCGAAATCGGTGTTGGCCGGCGGGATCGGGAAGTCGAGATAGGCGCGGTCGCAGAAGACTTCGCTCTCGCCGGTCTTGGCCAGGATGATGAACTCGTGGCTTAGGTCGCCGCCGATCGGGCCGGTGTCGGCGCGCATCGGGATCGCCTTGAGGCCAAGCCCCGCAAAGGTGCGCAGGTAGGCCACGAACATCCGGTTGTAGGCGTGGCGGGCGCCGGCCTGGTCGAAATCGAAGGAGTAGGCGTCCTTCATCAGGAACTCTCGCGAGCGCATCGTGCCGAAGCGCGGGCGCACCTCGTCGCGGAACTTCCACGAGATCTGATAGAGGTTCTTCGGTAGGTCCTTGTAGGAGCGCACGCTCGCGCGGAAGATCTCGGTCACCACCTCCTCGGCGGTCGGACCATAGAGGATGTCGCGGTCGTGGCGGTCCTTGATGCGCAGCATCTCCTTGCCGTAGGCGTCGTAGCGGCCCGACTCCCGCCAGAGATCGGCCGACTGCACGGTTGGCATCAGCAACTCGACGGCACCCGCCCGGTCCTGCTCCTCGCGGATTACCGCGCAGACCCGGTTCAGCACGCGCAAGCCCAGCGGCAGCCAAGCGTAGATGCCCGCGGCTTCCTGGCGGATCAGGCCCGCGCGCAGCATCAGGCGGTGCGAGATGATCTCGGCCTCTTTGGGCGTCTCGCGCAGGGTGGGCAGGAAGTAGCGGGAGAGACGCATGACGATCCGATCGCGGTCCGGACAGGCTTGATCTGGCACGGCGGGAGCATTCCGCGCCGAGCGCACACAACACATTGCCTCGGGAAAACACAAGCGCTGGGCACCCGGGGCCGGCGCGCCGCGCGATTTCCACACCGACGCAAAGGCCCCGCAGGGATCGTTCCCCGGGGCGGCAAAAAAGAGCACTTTTCGCCCTTGGGGGGCGTGACAGCACGAACTGTTGTTCCTATAAGCGCTCTCGCGATGTTTGCGACGCCCGGCAGAGGTGGCGCAGGGTCCGAGTCTCGGGAGGAAAAACCGACCGCCACGCAGGCAATGCGTAGGTCAATCAAGGTCGATCCATCTATGCTCTTCGAAAAGCAAGGCCTCAGGCCTTGCTTTTTTGTTTTTGGGCGCATCGAAACCCGCTGCTATCCCGTCCTGCACGCGTCGGCTTGCGCCGAGCTTGCCGAACGAGGCGCGTCTACAGTCCGGCGAGAGGGAAGATCGCCAGCGCAGCGAGGAAGACGGCGCCGGCGAACAGCGTGGTCCAGATTGCCTTCTCGCGCAGGCGCGGGCGCGCGGGCGCGCCCGGGTCCTGACCCTGCACGATATGCTCGGGCCTGGTCTCGGGCTGGTTGCGGATCGGCAGGATCGCGAAGAGCAGCGTCCACCAGACCACGAAGTAGAGTGCGATGGCGCCGGCAATCGTCAGCTTGAACAGCGACACCGCCACGGCAACGAACACCGCGACGAGGACGACGACGAGGGCGAGCGTGCGTCCCGTCGATCGCGCCACCTGGTCCAAGAACCCGCTCACGCCTTAAACCTGCTCCAACTCGACTAGCGTCCCGAGGAAGTCTTTCGGGTGAAGGAAGAGCACCGGCTTGCCGTGGGCGCCGATCCTCGGCTCGCCCGTGCCGAGAACGCGGGCACCTTGCGCCTTCAGCTTGTCGCGGGCGGCAAGGATGTCGTCCACCTCGTAGCAGACGTGGTGGATGCCACCGCTCGGGTTGCGCTCGACGAAGGCGGCGATCGGCGAGTCCGCACCCAGCGGGGCCATCAGCTCAATCTTGCTGTTGGGCAGCTCGACGAAGACGACGGTGACGCCGTGCTCGGGCTGCGGCAGCGGCGGCTGCACGGTGGCGCCGAGCGTGTCGCGGTAGACCGCACAGGCGGCGTCGAGGTCGCGCACCGCGATCGCCACGTGGTTGAGCCGGCCGATCATTGGTTCCTCCGTGTGGTCTTGTTGCCGCCCCCGAAGGCGGGCCCCCTCCCTTTTAGGAAGCGGGACGGAATGAGGGGTATGGGACTTCCGGACAAAGCGGAAGATCCACACGCATCCCCCTGCCCCGCAGGGGCTACCAGATTCGCACGTCCGACTCCGATCTCATCGAGAGGCTGGCCCGCTTCGGTTGGGGCCTGAGCCGCACCGTACTCCCCCTCCCGTGGGGAGGGGGGCGGGGTGAGGAATGAGAACTCTACGGACGGGGCGAG
>NZ_LSIX01000378.1:0-1137 GCF_001556475.1 Methylobacterium sp. CCH5-D2
TGCTGACGACCGCGGTGGTGTTCCACCTGTTCGGGCTGTCCATCAACACGATGACCCTCGGCGGCCTGGCCATCGCCATCGGCGAGCTCGTCGACGACGCCGTCGTGGACGTGGAGAACATCTACAGGCGCCTCGGCGACAACCGGCGGGCCGGCAACCCGAAGAGCGTGCTCCAGGTGGTGGTCGAGGCCTCCAACGAGGTCCGCTCCGGCATCGTCTACGCGACGCTCATCATCATCCTGGTGTTCGTGCCGCTCTTCGCCCTCTCCGGCATCGAGGGCCGGCTCTTCGCCCCGCTGGGGCAGGCCTACATCATCTCGATCCTGGCGAGCCTGCTCACCTCCATCACCCTGACGCCGGTCCTGGCATCCCTGCTGCTGCCGGGGCTGAAGAACCTGGAGGAGCACGACAGCCGCCTCCTCAAGGTGCTCAAGCGCGGCAACGCAGCCCTGCTGCGGGTCGCATTCCGGTACCAGGGCCTGCTCGTCGGGACGGTCGCCGTAGCGGTCGTCGCGGCTGGCGTCGCAGCCTGGAATTTACCCCGGGCCTTTCTGCCGCCGTTCAACGAGGGCTCGTTCACGGTCAACATGACCTTCAACCCGGGCATCTCGCTGGCGGAGAGCAACCGGGTCGGGCTGATCGCGGAGAAACTGATCCTCGACATCCCGGGCGTGAAGGCGGTGGGCCGCCGCACCGGCCGGGCCGAGCTCGACGAGCACGCCGAGGGCGTCCACTCCTCCGAGATCGAGGTGGCGCTCGACGAAGGCGCCAAGCGTCCGAAGGAGGCGCTCGTCGCCGACATGCGCGGGCGCCTCGCCGCCCTGCCGGTGGCGGTCAACGTCGGCCAGCCCATCTCGCACCGGCTCGACCACATGCTCTCGGGTGTGCGGGCCGAGATCGCCCTCAAGGTGTTCGGCGAGGACCTCGACGCCCTGCGCCGTGTGGCGAACTCCCTGCGCGACCGGATGGCCTCGATTCCCGGCCTCGTCGACCTGCAGGTCGAGCGGCAGGTGCGCATCCCGCAGTTGGAGGTGCGTGTCGACTACACTCGGGCCGCCCTTTACGGCGTCCAGCCCGCAGCCGTCGTCGAGCAGATCAGCCGCCTCTCGAACGGGCGGGTGGTCTCGACGGTCGTCG
>NZ_LSIX01000379.1:0-242 GCF_001556475.1 Methylobacterium sp. CCH5-D2
GCCTGCGGCAGCGCCCCGATCCGGCTCCGAAGAGCCCCGACGCGCCCGCCCGCGACACGGAGCCCGGTTCCGCCCGGGACTCGGCCAGGGACGCGGGCCGGGACCTCTCCAAGGATCCGACCAAGGACGCGGGCCGGGATTTCGGCCGGGAACTCGACCGCCTGGAACGACCGCAGGGCCGCGGCGGGCGCAGGGCCGCGGCGGCTGCCGACGACGCCCCCGCGGAGGTACCGGCGGAAGAG
>NZ_LSIX01000380.1:0-3881 GCF_001556475.1 Methylobacterium sp. CCH5-D2
CGCGCCCGCGACCGGCACGACCGCCAGCGTCCCGGGCAGCGGCCGGTGGCCGGCCCCCGGGCCGAGCGCGGCCGCCGGCATCCGCACGGTGCAGCCCTCCGCCGAGACGCGCTCCACCGCCACGTCCACGGCCCGGCCCCCGAGCGTGAGGTGTCCGCGCCGATCGATCGGCAGCGAGGGCATGCGCTCCAGCTGCCGCCGCTCGGCGCAGACCCCGAGGGCGGCGCCCGCGGTCAGCAGGTTGAAGAGGTTCCACAGGCCGACGACCAGCATCAGGTTCGTCACCCCCGGCTCGAACAGGTAGCGGTAGGCCGCCACCGCGCAGCCGGTCGCGAGCAGCGCGTAGACCGCGAAGAAGGGGCCGGCGAGCGACGAGAGGTGGTCGTGATCGAGCGTCGCGCCCTTGTTGGTGACGTTGAAGGTGGGCTTCCTCGGCGACCAGATCACCGAGACGATCGCCTTCGACAGGTAGAGGCCCTGGACGTACTCGTACAGCTCCGAGACGAAGGGCCAGCGGAACTTGCCGTAGACGTAGTTCTGCATCATCAGGTTGATGACGATGTAGGTCGCCGTATAGGCGATCGATTCGTCCACGCTCGCCACGAAGATCTTCAGGTCGAAAAAGATGTGCAACAGCGGCGCGAACATGAAGATCAGCCGCGGCACGGGGAAGAACCAGAAGGTCATGCTCGACAGGTAGGCGATCTTCTGGATCGGCTTCAGACCCCGCTGGAAGGCCGGGTTCTTCAGGAGCAGGATCTGGAACATGCCCTGGCACCAGCGCGAGCGCTGGCCGATGAAGTCGGCGAGCGTGTCGGGCTGCAGGCCCGCGATCAGCGGGGTGTCCACGTAGGCGCTGGTCCAGCCGCGCGAATGCAGCTCGAAGGCGGTCTCGCAATCCTCCGTGATGGTGATGCCGGAGAAGCCCCCGGCCTCGTCGAGCGCCGTGCGGCGCAGGAGCGCCGCCGAGCCGCAGAAGAATGAGCCGTTCCACTTGTCGAGCCCGGCTTGCGTCACCGAGTAGAACATCTCGTTCTCGGAGGGCATGCGCGCGAAGGTGCGCAGGTTCCGCTCGATCGGGTCCGGGTTGAGGAAGGCGTGCGGGGTCTGGACGAGGAACAGCTTCGGGTCCTCGGCGAAGTAGCCGACCGTCTCGGCCAGGAACGAGCGGAAGGGCACGTGGTCGGCGTCGAGCACCACCACGATCGCGCCCCGCGCGTGGGCCAGCCCGTTGTTGAGGTTGCCGGCCTTGGCGTGCTCGTTGCGCGCCCGGGTCAGGTAGCGGCAGCCGAGGTCGGCGCAGAGCGCCTGCAATTCGGCCCGGCGGGCGCGGGCGGCGGCGGCCTTCTCGGGCGTCGGGTCGGCGCATTTCTGGTCGGTGCCGCCGTCGTCGAGCAGCCAGACGGTGAGCTTGTCGGGCGGGTAGTTCATCTGCCGCGCGGCCGCGAGGGTCATCGCCAGGATCGCGGCGTCCTCGTTGTAGCTCGGCACGAAGACGTCGACGGCGGGCAGATCCGCGGCCGCCGCGGCCGGCGGCGGCCGGCGCCGGAGCGGCTCGGCATTGATGATCAGGCTCACGAAGAGGATGAAGACGCAGTACAATTCGCCGATCAGCAGCAGCAGCCCGAAGCCGAAGCTGACCGGGTCGCCCGGCGAGGGCAGGGTGTCGGTGACGCGCCACAGGATGTAGCGCAGCACCACCAGGCTCCCCATCGCCAGGAAGACGAAGCGGCTGCGCGGCCCATCCAGGAAGAGCCAGAGCCCGATCATCGCCGCCATCGCGGCGAGGCTCATGGCGAGCTGGTTCTGCGTGCCGACAGGCTGGCTCAGCAGGACGAGGCCGGCCGCCGTCACCCCCATCCAGGCCAGCCACCGCACCGCCCACATCACGCCAGCCGCTCCAAGTTCAGGAATCCCCTCATCACCAGATTATGTCGCTTTGTCGCTCAGGGAACATATTTTCTGTCTCCTCCGGAAGACGCGGGCCGAGCTGCGTACGATCCTGTACCGTGCACCCTGCGCATGGTCGGGCTGGCTTGGCCGGAGGGGGGATGTGTTTTCGGCGCCGCCGTAAAGGATTGATCTCGCGATATGAGCCGCGCGTCGTGAAAACTACTTTAATGCCGGCCTGTCCCGCCCGCTGACCGTGCGGTGCAGCAACGCGGTCGGATGCTCGTTTTGCGAGTAATAGAATAGAAAATCACAACCTGAAGAGGTATTTTGTCGCGCCCTGCCGATGGTGTTAACCCGCCCTTAAGCGGCTTGGCCGCCTCGTGGGAGCTACGGAAGCCCGAGGGCCTTCCCTCAGCAAACCGTGCCGGTGCCCCCGCATGCTGGACTCCGTCCGGATCCCGCTCAAGGTCCTGAACGCGGCCCAGCTCGCCGGCATCGCGGCGGCGGCCTTCGCGCTCGCCTGCCTGGGCGGCGGCCTCCCCGCGCCGCGCATCGATCCGGATCCGGGCCTGCGCGGGATTCCCGAGGCGTCACGCAGCTTCGCCGAGGCCGTGGACGAGGCGCTGACCGGCGCGGTCGCGGACGCGCGCAACGTCGCGCTGCTGCTGCGTCCCGACGATCCCGATCTCGCCGACGCGGCGCGCGCGGACCTCGTGCGGGACTGGCTCGCCCTCAACCCGCGCTACCGCGACGCGGTCCTGATCGGCCCGGACGGCACGGTGCGGGCCGCGGGCGAACCGCGCCGCCTCGGCACCAGCGTGGCGCGCGAGCCGTGGTTCGCGCGGGCGCGCAACGCCGAGGCCGTCGTGGCGGGGCCCGAGGCGGACGCGGCGTTCACGGTCGCGCTGGCGCTAGGCGCCCCCGGCCGGTCCGACCGTCTCCAGCTCCGGGCGGCGCCGGCCCTCTTCGACGAGATCGGGGCCCGCGTGCGCCGTGCCCTCGCGCTGCCCGCAGACCTCGCCTTCACGGTGACGGCCGCCGACGGCCGCGCGCTCGCCGGCACCCCGCCGGCCGCCGACGACCCGCGCCCGCACGCCGCGGCGCCGACACGGGGCGGACGGGACCTCGCCAACCCGGGCTGGCTGGTGACGGGCTACGCGTCGGCGGCGAGCCGGGCCGGCACGGGGCCGGACGGGCGCGTGCTGGGCCTCGGCCTCGCCCTCGTGCTCGCGGCCGCCGCCCTCGGCTGGATGCTCGGCGGCCGCGCCGCCCGCCCCCTGCAGCGCCTCGCGGACGGGTCCGCGGGGGGCGAGGCGCCCGCCTCGGCGGTGCGCGAGATCGCGGCCCTGACCGGCTCGCTGCACGACCGGGGCCGCAACGCCGACACGCGGCTCGCCCGCGCCGATTCCGGGCTCGACCGCGTGCGCGGCCGGCTGCACACCTTCGAGGCGATGTCGGGCTGGACCTGCTGGGAGATCGATCCCGAGACCCGGCAGGTGATCTGGTCGGACCCGGACGAGGCCGGGGCGCCCGCCGACCGGGCGGCCGACCTCACCGATCTGGCGGCCCGGTTCGAGCCCGCCGACCACGCCCTCCTCGACCTGACCCTGCGGGCGGCGCTCGCCGCCGACGGCCCGCACGACGCGGTGCTGCGCACCCGGCCGGACGCCGGCGGGGCCGGCGCGCGCGTGCTGGTGCGCTTCCTGCGCGGCACCGACGCGGCGGGGCGCGCCTGCGTGCACGCGCTCAGCCGCGAATTCGGGGCGG
Organism: Methylobacterium sp. CCH5-D2; assembly: GCF_001556475.1. NCBI lineage: Bacteria > Pseudomonadati > Pseudomonadota > Alphaproteobacteria > Hyphomicrobiales > Methylobacteriaceae > Methylobacterium > Methylobacterium sp. CCH5-D2. Next base: position 3,661 of record NZ_LSIX01000380.1, read on the forward strand.
CTGCCGACACGCCGGTTGGCCTGAACGAGCGCCGCCGCAGCCATGTCCTGCGCCGCGTCACCGACGGCATCGTCCACGATTTCAACGACGTGCTGACCGTGGTGCTCACCAACCTCGGCGTGCTCAGGCGCCGCCCCGGGCTCGACCCGGAACTCGCCCGGCTCGCCGACACGGCGCTGGCAGGGGCTCAGCGCGGGGCCGCCCTGACCCGGCGCATGCTG
>NZ_LSIX01000381.1:0-5247 GCF_001556475.1 Methylobacterium sp. CCH5-D2
CGCGAGGCCGGCCACAGCCGCGTGCCGGAGCCCCCGCACAGGATCACCGGGTGGATGAGGGTCGAGGGCTCGGACATGATGGTGCTGCCGGGATCCTGGATGCCGGCCGCCGCCGCCATCCTCGCGCCATCCCCTTTAGAGCCGTTCCCGATCGCGTTGCAATCGGGAGCGGCTCTAACCTCTTGTTTCGACGCGCTCTCTCGCGCCGAACCGGCGTCCGCTTCGGCGCAGGAGCGCTCTTGCCCGATCCGTGCCGGTTCGTCGCGCCGCACGCCGCCCCGCCCGGGGTCAGGCGGCGGCCTCGTCCGGCGCGGCCGCCGGCACCGGCCGGTGCGCGGCGAGGCGGCGGGCGAGCCCGCGTCCGCCGCGGTCGAAGAGGTGGGCGGCCGCCCCCGGCAGGGTGCGCGCGCCCATCAGCGAGCCGAGCGTGAGGCACTGCGTCCCGAAGCGGCCCTTGAAGCCCTCGTCGCCGCAGAGGAAATCGACCGTGTGCAGCCCGTGGTCGAAGGCCCAGACGATGTAGTCGATCATCAGGACGAGGCCGGGCGAGGCGCGCTCGAAAGCCGGGTCGTAGGTGGTCACGAAGGCCATCATCGTTTCGCCCTGCACGAAGTTGATCGAGGCGGCGACCGGGGCCCCGTCGCATTCCAGCACGAAGACGCGCAGCAGCCCGGCCTCGTCCAGCACCCGCACCATCGCGGGCAGCGCGCCCGAGCCGTCCGCGTAGAACAGGCCGGGCGGCAGGCCGTTGGCCGCGAGCCACGCGCGCTTGCGGGCGATGAACCAGGCCAGCAGCCCGTCGAGCGCTTCGCCGGGCGCGAGCAGGCGCGCGGTCGTCGCGCCCCGCTCGGCGAGGAACTTCTGCCCCCTGCGGTGGTTCTGGCGCGTCTTCTTCGGCTGCCCGTCGAACCACGCCTTTCCGCTCGGGACGGGGCCACGCACCCGCCAGTTCTGCTCGGTGCGGTGGTTCGGCCGCAGCCGGACGCCGCCCGCGGGGGCCCGGGCGAGGATGCCGGCCCGCGCCTCGGGCCGCAGATGGCTCAGATAGGCGAGGTCGAACCCGCCCGCGGCCGAGAGATGGGCCCACATCCGGGGCAGGAGATCGGCCCCCGCGCGCGCGGCGAGGAGCCCGTCCGCGAAGTCGCTGCACTCCTTGGCGGCCCATTCGAGGACGCGCAGGCCGCGGCGGCGCGTCGTGGCGAGCGGCAGCACGCCGACGAGGTCCTCACCGTCCCAGGCCAGGACGATCCTGAGGCGCCGCCGCCCGGGGTCCGGCACGCTTCCCCACCACGCCGACACCCAGGCATGGCTCTGGAAGACCAGGGCGTTGCTCGCCGCCCAGAGCCCGGTCCAGGCCGGCCCGACCGCCCGGAGCCGCTCCGTCGTCTCGACGATCTCGAAGCGTTCCATCGCGCTCCCCCCTCTCAGGCGCTCTGCCGGGGCCGGTCCGGAAGCCCGCGCAGGCGCCGGCCGAAGCGCACGATGTGCCGGCCCATCTTCTTCAGCGGCAGGATGTAGAGCCCGGACAGCGACTGGTAGGCCGCCGCGTCCCGGTCCATGATGCCGAACTTGAAGTCCTCGTCGGGCTTCGGGACGCAGAGCGTGCCGAAGAGCCGGTCCCAGAACGAGAACAGCAGGCCGAAATTCTTGTCGTAGTGGCGCGGGTCCGTGGAGTGGTGCAGCTGGTGCCAGTGCGGGCACAGGACCACGTGGTTGAGCGCGCCGAACGAGATCTTGAAATGGGTGTGGCGCACGAAATCCATCATCAGGATGTTGCGCATCACGTAGACGTTGACGCCGAAGACCGTGACCTCGACCGGATCGAGGGAGAGCAGCGTCCAGATCCCGAAGCAGATACCGGGGATCACCCCGTCCCAGGCGCGGTTCATCAACTCGTCGAGGGGGTGAACCCGGTCCTTCGTGATGCCGATCATCACCTCGGCCGAGTGGTGGACCTTGTGCAGCTCCCACAGGAAGGGGAAGCGGTGCTGCGCGGTGTGATAGAGGTAGTAGGACAGGTCGTAGGCGACGAGCATCGTCAGGGTGAAGACCACGACCGTCACGGGGCCGGGTTCGCCGAGGATCGGCTGGTCGATGCCGAGGAGCGCACCGAGCCCCCGGTTGGTGGCGTAGCCGACCGCGACCACGAAGGTGATGCCGGCCGGCAGCATCAGGAACGGCATCAGCGCGCGCCGGGTGACCCAGAACAGCAGGTCGGCGCGGGCCGAGGGGTGGACGATGACCTCGTGCGGGATCGCGAACTCGAAGAACGCGCGCAACGAGTAGCGCTCGGCCGTGCGCAGGTAGGCGATCAGCGCGCAGAGGAGCGCGGTTGCGAGCAGCAGGCCGGCGGCGAGCAGGTTGCCCGCCGAGACGCGCCGGATGATCGCGTCGATGAAGCTCAGGGGATCGTCCATGACGGTTCCTTCTCGGAGCGGCCTCAGGGCGCGCGGCCCGCGGCCTTCGGAGGGATGAGGGCGTCGAGGAGGGGCGCCACCGGCCGCTCGCGCCCCTCGCGGCGCGCGACGAAGCCGAAGGCGTCGGCGTAGTCCCAGTGGGTCCAGCCGATGCAGCGGCGCTCGGCCGCCCCCCGGACGGCCGCGAGCCAGCGGGCGCGGTCGGGCAGGGACGCGGTGTCGAGGGCGCCGAACTCGTTGACGATCACGGGGCGGCGATGGCGCGCGATCCAGTCGCCGACGGGGGCGAACTGGCGGTCGATCGCCTCCGCGGTCCAGGGCTGCCGGATCTGGGCGGCGAGTTCGGCGGCGGAGGCGCTCCGCCCCTCGCGGGCGAGGCGGGCCGCGACGGCCCGCACGGCCCGGTCCTCGGCGGCGGCCGGGAAGGGCAGGCCGCCGAGGGAGCGCAGCGGGTCGTCGGCCCCGCCCCAGTCGTTGCCCTGGTGGGTGAAGGCCATCGGGTCGTAGAAGTGGACGGCGTAGACGAGGCGCGGGTCGGCGAGCGGCGGCAGCGCGGCCAGAGCCTCCACCCGCTGCGGCCCGCCGGGGGCGACGACGAGGATCCGCCCCGGCGCGTGGACCCGCAGGGCGGCGACCGCGCGCGGCATCTGCCCCGTCCAGGCCTCCGCGTTCGGCGGCTCGTTCAGCACCTCGAAGAGCAGCCGGTCCGGAGCGAGGGCGGCGTAGCGCCGGGCCAGCACCGCCCAGGCCGCGTCGAGCATCGCCAGCGCCCGCTCGGGCTCGGCGCGGTGCAGGGCGGCGAAGCCCTCGCCCGGATGCATGTCGAGGCTGACCGTGAAGCCCGCATCGAGGAGCTGGCGCAGGGCCGCGTCGAGGCGCGCCAACCCCTCCGCCCGGCGCGCCCGCGTGCCGTAGGCCGGCATCAGGCGCTCGCCGTCGAAGGGCAGGCGCACATGGCTCAGGCCGCGGGCGCGCAGGCGCCCGAGCAGGGCGGGATCCGGCGGCATCGGCCGGTCCCCCTCGATCCAGCCCGTCAGGTTGAAGCCCCGGGCGAGCCGGGCGACGAGGTCGGCCGGCACGCCGCCCGCCCCTTGCGCCGCGCACAGGGCGGCCCGGTCCGGCGCGGCGGCGACCGGCAGGACGGTCAGGCCGAGCAGCAGGCCGAGCAGTCTGGCGGGGGGGAGCGCGCGCATCCGTCCGCTCAGCCGCGCCGCGTCAGCAGGAGGTAGAGGGCGTGCGGGTTCGTCACGGCGTAGCGCGGCAGCAGGCGCCCCGGCTCGAGGCTCGCCCGGTAGGCCCATTCGAGGCCGAACCGCTGCATCCAGTCGGGCGCCCGGCTGCGGGCGCCCGACAGGAAGTCGAACAGCCCGCCCGACGTCTTGATCACCCCGACGCCCGCGAGCGCCGCCCGCCAGCGCAGGGCGAAGCGCTGCTCGCGCGGCACCCCCATGCCGAGCCAGAGGATGTCGGGCCGCGCGCGCGCCACCGCGTCGACCTGCTCGGCCTCCGCCGCCCCGTCGAGATAGCCGTGATGGGCACCCACGAGCCGCAGGTCCGGATAGAGCGCGCGCACGTTCGCCTCGGCCAGCGCCATGCCCTCCCGGGTCGAGCCCAGCATGTAGAAGCTGAGGTCGAGGCGCACCGCTTCCCGCGCGACGTCGTGGAAGAGGTCCGTGGTCGCGACCCGCTCCGGCAGCCGGCGGGCGGGCTCGCGGAGGTACGAGGCGAAGACCAGGGGCGCCCCGTCCGCGTGGATGAGGTCGCTCGTCTCGAACAGGTGGCGGATCTCGGGATCGCGCGCGCAGAGCGACAGCACCTGGCCGTTGGCCGAGGTGACGATGGCGGGCGGCTCGTGGCGGCCGCGACGGGCGAGCGCGAGATCGACCAGCAGCGCCGTGGCCTCGCGGCGCCCGTGCACCGCGATCGGCAGGCCGCCGAGGCCGACGCGCGGCACCGCGGCCAGGATCGGATCGTGCGCAAGGCCGTGCGGTGCGGCGCGCTCCGCCACGCCGCCCGCCCGGCGCGGGCGCAGCCCGGCCCGGGCGATCGCGCGCGCGCGCGGGCCGAACCCGTGCGGGCCGAACCCGTGCGGGCCGTCTGGCCGCAGCCCCGCCACCGTAGCCTGACGGCCTTCTCCGTGCGGTTCAGCCATCGCGTCGCAGCGCCTTTCGGTCGACCTTGTTGAGGATGATGCCCGCGAGGCTGCCGGGCGCGCGCGCGAACAGGTCGAGCGCCGCCCTGACATCCTCGCGGCTCGTGCGGCCCCACTCGACCACCAGGGCTGTACGGTCCGCGTGGGCGAGGAGCAGCCGCCCCTCGACGCCGTGCAGGAGGTGCGGACCGTCGAGCACGATCAGGTCGAAGCGGCGGCGCAGGTCCGCCACGGCCCGTCCGAGCGCCGGGCTGAAGAACAGCTCGGCGGCCTCCGGGTCGTCGCGGGCGATGCCGATCGGCAGGAAGCTGATCGTATCGAGGGTTCCGTGGTGGATGAAATTCCCCGGATCGGATGCGTTCCGCAGCGCGTCGAGGATGCCTGGGCTCTGGCCGGCACGGCGCGTGCGTGTGAGGCGGGCGTCGCGCGTGTCGACGTCGACCAGCAGGACCTTGCGGCCCTGGCGGGCGAACATCTCGGCGAGGTGCTCGGACACGGTCGACTTGCCCTCGCCGGCGAGCGCGGAGGTCACCAGAAGGGTGTCGCCGCTGCGTCCCTCGATGCCGCGCCCGTGGAGGCCCGGCGGCTCGGCCGCGGCGCGCAACGGCAGGGCGAGCATCCGGATCGCCTCGTCGAAGCGCGCGTGCTCGCGGCTGTCGCCGGTGAGCCGCACGTGCC
>NZ_LSIX01000382.1:0-462 GCF_001556475.1 Methylobacterium sp. CCH5-D2
CCCGTAGGGACCGGCGCCGCCGCTACGGTCGGCCTCCGGCCCGGGCTCGCCCTGGTGCCCGCGCCCGAAGATGTCGCCGAAGCCGCCGCTCGCGCCCTTGGCCAGCAGCAGCATCAGCAGCGCCTTCACGATCGGCGACATCGCCGACCCGGCGGACCCGCCGGACTGACCGCTTCTGCCGCCGCCGAGCACCTGACCCAGCACCCCGCCGATCACCGTATCGAGCAGACCCATGGCGTTCTCCTGCGGACGTTTGCGTGCCGGGCGCGTCCGGGGCGAGAGCGCCGCCGGGCTTCGGGCTGGTTAACGGCCCGGTCGGGCGCGGGGTTGCGTGGCACCCGCGCGGCTCCCCCCTCCCCGCTCTGCGCAGGGGAATCGCAGAGGGCGGTCTGCGCCTCGCTGCCGCCTGAGGCGCGGGTCCCCTCTCCCATAGGGAGAGGTCTGCTTTCGCAGAAAGCCGGG
>NZ_LSIX01000383.1:0-12285 GCF_001556475.1 Methylobacterium sp. CCH5-D2
TCGCGGCGCAAGTCGTCGCGGCGCAAGTCGTCGCGGCGCAAGTCGTCGCGGCGCATCTCCTCGTGCCGCCGCTGCTCCCGCATCCGCAGGCCGAGTTCGTATTCCCGGCGCTCGAGCTCCTGCATGATCAGGCTGTCCTGCGCCCGAGCTGGGGCCCCGGCGCCGCCGAGAAGCGTGAGCGCCAGGAGCGCTGCCGCGAGGGCTGCCGGCAGAGCCCTGCGCGGGATCGGGGCAGGTGCGCTCGCCGCCCGGGACAGCACAGGTGCGGTCCGGCACGCGCACGACGGAACCGAGAGCGGGAATAGTCTATTGAGTTCCCAAATCCCGCATCCCGTCAAGGGCAATCGACCATGCCGAGCCGCACGATCACCGAAATTATTCAGATGTACTCGACCGGGATCATCTCGCGCGAGTGTCTCGAACACGAGATCCGCTCCTGGAATGGGGAGGACGAGCCGGAGACGAAGCCCCGCGAGGCCGAGGGCTGCATCGTGCTCTATCCCGACGCTTCGGGAACATGGCGCGCCGCCGCCTGAGCGACCCGCCCGCGACAGGCGCCCGACCGCGCGGCGGCCGGCGCCGACCTCACGCGATCCGGTCATGGAGACCGGACAGTTCCTGCAGGCAGGCGTCGAGGCTGGGCAGATCAAGCTCGCTGTCGGCCAGATCCGTCACGAGATGGAGGCTGTCGTCGGCGGCAAGACCGACCCGGACGACCCGGCCCGTCGAGGCCTGATGACCGGCTTGCATGAGCGCGCGCCGCAGACGGTCGCCGTCCGCCCGCCGTGCGAGACGGGCGAGGCCGACGAAGACCCGGGACCCGTCCGGAGCCGGGGTAAGGGAGAGCGTCCCGGTCGAGGCGAAGGCGAAGCTGAGGCTGCCGTCGCGGGCCGGCCTCAGCGGCAGGCCGAGCCGGTCCGCGAAGCTCTGACCCAACAGCAGGAAGCCGCGCCCGAAGCTCACCGGGTCTCCTCCTGGCCCTTCGCGTAGACGCCCTCCTCCGCCGCGACGATCTCGTCGAGGATGGCGAGGATCGCCTTGACCTGCTGCAGGCGCGCGGGAAGCGAGGGCATCACGTCGTCGGGCAGCTCGCCGTGCAGGCCGCGCAGGCCGTTGGTGAAGGCAAGCTGCACCCCGAGGCCCTGCTCGGCGAAGCTGCCGAGCAGGCGCCGGGCATCCGCCGCCCCCGCGCCCGCCAGGGCGGCGAAGTTCAGCATCCGGCTCGTGAGGGCGGTCACGTCGGCACCGCGGCGGTCGGCCGGGAGACCGCGCTCGGTCAACTGGACAAGATCGCCCATCCCGTCGAGGGCCGACTGCATCTTCTTCAGCTTGCCGAGTTCGGTGAGCAGCCCGTGCAGGAAGAGCGGGTCGGTCGAGGGGCCGGTGCTGCCGAGGTCCCGTCCCGCCGCCGCCATGAAGGTCTCGACCGCCGCGTCGAAGTTCGTGAGGAGCGCGAACTTGCCGAGCGCGTCGAAGAGCTGGCCCATATGCGGGGTGTCGCGCAGCATTGCCCGGTAGACGTCCCGCACCGTCGCCGGATCGGTCTCCAGGGTCTCGGCCGCGCGCGAGGCGACGGCCGCCGCCGCGAAGCCAGCCCGCACGTCGCGCCCGACCGCGCTCGTCTCGAACGCGCTGCGCGCTTCGTCGAGCAGGGCGAGAAAGGCCGGCTCCGCCCCGCCGGCCTCGAACTGCGCGCGGGCGATCTCCAGCCCCGCATACTGGTGGGTGACGTCGGCGTCGAAGGCCTGGAGGGCGGCGAGCACGTCCTCCTTGGTGGGGGCCGAGCCCCCCTTTCCGGTCCCGGCCAGGAGGTCTTGGAAGGATTGCAGCGTCTCGACGAGATCGACGAGCTCGGTCTCCCGCGGCATGTCGGGGAGTTCGTCGAGATACTCGCGCAGGCGCGCGAGCGCTTCCGGATAGGCGGCCTGGCCCTGGCGCACGCTGCGCTGGCCGAGCGACTTCTTGTCGGCCCGGTGGGCGACCGACATGCCGATCTCCTCGGCCGCGTCGGCGAGCTTGGCCTCGTCGGAGGCGAGGGTCACGGTCTCGCCGCGGTAGCTGCCGCGGGCCTCCTCCATGACCTCGCCGCCGACGGGCGAGATCGCGTTGAAGGTCGCGATATTCTGCCGGGTGATCTCGGCGGAACCGGACATCGCTGCTCCCCGGGCTCCTGCCCTGCCTCAGGCGACGTTGCGCGCCACCGACTTGAGCGTGTCGGAGACCGTCTTCAGCATGTTGGTGCGCAGGTTGCTGATGGCGGACCACGAGTTCATCGCCATCTGCATCGAGAACATCTTCTCGGTGTCCGACAGGTTGGCGTTCTGCTCGATGTTGCGGATGTCGTTCTCGATGCTCTTCATCTGCCCCTGGAGGTAGTTCTGCCGCCAGATCAGGTCGAAGCCGTCGTAGCTCTTGAAGTTCGTCGCGTAGGTGCCGCGCGTGTTGTCCGTGGCGCCGTAGAACGAGTACGTTCCGGTCGGTGCTGCACTGCCTGCCATGGGGAATCTCTCCTCGGATCTGTGATGGGCTAATCGGTGGGTGCGGCGGCCAGGAGGTCGCGCGCGGTGACGAGCGCGGCGCGGAGGCTCTGCGTCGGCGCGCGGTGGCGCGGGTCGAGGCCGGCCCGCAGCTGCACCTCGACCCGGTCGAGGGCGGCGTCGAGGCGCGCCAGGGACGCGCGGCGGACCTCGCCGCCCGACGGACCCCGCAGCGCCTCCTCGAGGTCTGTCATGCCGAAGGACGGCTCGGGGCGGTCCGCGTCCATCAGCAATCCTCCACGGCCAAGCCCTCGAGCCGGGCCCGGTCGAGGATCAGGATGCAGCGATCCGCGACGGCGATCCAGCCGGCGCGCTCCCAGGTCTTGAGGACACGGTTGACGTTCCCGCGCGAGCCGCGCGCCATCAGGCCGAGGTCGGTCTGCGTCACCGTGCTGCCCAGCGTGCCGACCTCGCGGCCGCGATACTGCGCGCGCGTGCCGAGATGGCCCGCCAGCCGGAGCACGGACTGGGCCAGCCGCGCCGAGAGGGTCTTGAGGCTGAGGTCGCGGGTCAGCATCACGTAGCCGCGATAGCGGCGCGCCACGACCCGGCCGAGCGCCGCGCCGATCTCGGGATAGCGGTCCGAGAGAAGACGCAGGGTCTGCGCGGGGATGCCGGCGGTCACGACCGGGCCGATCGCCGTGGCCATGTCGCAATAGGTCGAGCCATCGAACACGCCGAGCTCCCCGAAGCTCTCGCCGGGCGGCAGGATGGCGTGCAGGACGGCCGACCCGTCCTCCATCAGCGAGGCGATGCGGACGTGGCCGGAGACGACGAAGTACAGGTACGCCGCCTCGTCGTCCTGGAGGTAGATGAAGCCGTTATGGGCGTGGCGACGGCGCAGCGCCGCCTTGTCCAGCGCGGCCCTGGCCTCGGCACCCAGGCCGGCGAAGTCGCGCGAGCGGGCGAAGAGCCCGACCGGAGGGGCGTCGCCGAACCGCGCCATCTCCGGTCCCGGCGCCTTGTCGCGCAGGGATTGCGGCGGCGCGCGGCGGGCCTCGACGAGGGTGGAATCGGAGAAGACCGGAGCACGGGCGTGCAGCGCATCCAGGGGTGCGGGCCGGCCGCTCTGCTCCTGATCCATCGTGCCCCCCGCTCGGTCAGGGTCCATCCATAGCGGAGCGACAGCTCGGAAGCTTGATTGGTATTGCGGTTCGGGAGGGTGCCTGTACGTAGGGTTTCCGGATTCGGTTTCAATAATCCTCCGGCTCACCGAAGGCGGGGTGCTGTGCTCAACGGTACAGGTCCGGGCGTGCCGGCGGCCTATCGTGCCGGCGCGAACCAGCGGGGCCGGCGTGGCATATTCGGACGGATCGACGATCGGCGAGGCGCTGCGGGCGCTGCTGGGGCCGGAGGCCGGCCTGGATGCCGACGGCCGGGTACGCCTCGATTTCCGGGGCGACGTGACGCTCGTGCTCGAATGCCCGGCCGGGGCGGAGGTCGCCTTCCTGCACGCGGCGGTGCTGCGCAGCGACGCGGCCGAGCACCTGCGCAGCGCCCTGTCGTGGAACCTGTTCGGGCTGCCGCTGCCCGGGGCGTGGCTCGCCTTCGATGCCCCGGAGCGGACGATCCTGCTGTGCCGGACCGTCCCGCGGCGCTGCGATGGCGGGCAGCTCGACACCATCCTGGCCGAGCATCTGGGCGCGGTCGCGACCCTGCGCGAGCGGTTCGCCGCCGCGTCCGGCGAGCCCGAGGCCGCACAACCCTTCGCCTCCGAGAGCTACACCTTCCGCCTGTAGGGCCGCCCGTCCCCAGGAGCCCCCGCGCCGCCGGAGGGGCCTGCGGCCGGACTGCCCCTCCTTCCCGCTCCGAACCCGAGCCGCGCCATGACCCAGATCGCGACGCCGCCCCGCCCCCGCCTCGACGTGAGCGCGCTCGCCGGCGAGGCCGGGCCGAAGCCCTCGGAGGGAGGGACCGCGCGCAGCGCAACCGAACTCGTACGGGCCGGGCCCGCGAAGGGGCTCGTGCCGGGCGCGGCGGCGTGGACCGCGAAGGCGCCGCCCGCCAGCGTCAGGGAGCGGTTCCTCGGCGCGGGCGGCCTCGCGCCGCAGCGCGCGGCCGCAGAGGGTGCCGGCCCGGCGGCGCGCGAGACGCGGGCGCTGGCCGCCGCGCTCCAGCCCGCCTACGGCCGGGCCCACGACCCCGAGGTGCCGGCCGCCGACCGCGCCGCCGCCGCCAGGGCGCTCCTGGCGGCGCAGGCGGCCCCGCGGGCGGCCGTCGCGGCCGAACTCGGCGCGGTCGAGGCCCGGCTCGCCGAGCCGGGGCAGGCGGACATGCCGGCCCTGCGCGAGAGCCGCCGCCAGCTCCTCCTGCGGGCGATCGCCGTCGAGCTGCCCCTGCTGGCATCCGCGCCCGAGCTCGCCGCCCTGGCGGAGGGCCTCGCGGCGCTGCGCGACCGGCTGCCGCCCGGCAGCCTGCGCGACCTCGCCGGGGGCGCGCTGGTGCGCACGCTCGCGGAGCAGCATCCGCTGCACGCCATGCGGACGGTGGTGGACGGGAGCCAGCCGAGGGGCGCGGACCTCGCCGCGACCCTCGCGGCGGCCGTGCGGGTGCTGGGCGGGGACGACGAGGCGCTGTCGCTCAACCTCCTCAACGGGCTCAAGCTCGGCGCGACGCCCCTGCGCGCCCTCACGACGGAGCTGCGCTCCCAAGCCTTCGAGCAGCGCGCCGCGCAGGCGTTCCGGGCGGACGCGGAGCGGCTCGGCGGGGCGGATCTCGGGCCCGCGGGCGGCACGGCGCCGGCGCGCATGCGCGAGGCGCTGCGGGCCGGCGGCCCGGACCTGCTGACGGCCTTCGAGGGCAAGATGGCGGCCGCCCGCGCGCTCGCGGGCACCCACGAGGCGCTGCAGGAGCAGCTCGGCCGCCTCGGCCGCACGATCGGCCCCGCGAACGCGACGCTGGTGGCCTCCCAGCTCCTCTGGGCGGTGAGCAGCTACATCGACTCGGACGCCGAGGTCGCGGCCGGCCGGCGCGCGCAGGAAGCGGGCGAGGCGCCCGTCAGGACCGAGCGCGGCCTGCTCGAACTCGAGACGCTGAAGGCGTTCGCCTCCATGGGCGAGGACGGCGCCTTCCAGATCGCCCGCTACGCGCAGCTCCTCGAGGAGGCCGGCAGCCAACAGGCCGCCCTGTTCGGGCAGGCGGACCCGGGCGCGGCCGGCAGGCACGTATCGGCCGAGCGCGTGGTCGCCCTCCTCGGGCTCGATCCCGAGAAGCTGAAGACCATCGGCTACGAGGCCGGCACCGCCCAGGAGGTGTTCGACACCAGCGTCGCCCTCGGGCGGCGCAACATGAGCGACCGGGCCCAGGTCCGGGCCGCGGTGACGGGCTTCGCCCAGGTCGGCAAGGAGACGCTGGGCGACGTGAACAACCAGCGGGCGATCAACAGCCTCGCCGCCAAGCGGGCGGACCTCGCCGCCCGGAACCTCGTCGACACCGTCCGGGAGCAGGCCTTCCGCTCGCTCCACCCGACCCGCGCTGAGCCCGGGACCCCCGCGGAGAAGACGGAGGCGCTGAAGCGGGTGGTCATCGGGCTGCAGGCGAAGATCCTCGGCGACAAGAACCCGACGGGACACTACGCCCTGATGCTGAAGGCGGGCGCCCAGCGCGACCGGATCGAGCGGGACCTCATCGACCTGCACGACCGGAAAGCGGCCCTGCAGGAGCGGACGGACGCGCATCGCGCCGCCCTCGCCGCGCAGCGGGGAGCGGGGGCCGCAGCGGAGGAGAAGCCCGACGGCCTCGGCGCCGCCAAGGTCCTGCGCGCCGCGGCCGAGGAGATCCGGATCGCCAACGGCACGGTCGGGGGCATCCGCATGGCGGGGATGGCCGAGCGGGCCGCCCGCTCGGTCCAGGCCCTGGCCCCCCACCAGCTGGAGCGGATGTTCGACAAGGCCGAGGTCGCCCGCATCAAGGCGGACGGGCCGAGCGAGGCCGAGATCCTGCGGGCCCTCCCGGGCGCGCTCGCGGTCATCGCGCTCCGCGAGGAGATCCCAAAGGCGCGCGCGGAGCTGAAGGCCATCGAGGAGGGCATCCGGACGATCGAGGCCTCCCGGGACAAGCGCGTGGTCGTCGGGGCGGAAGGCAGCGTCGTCACCGGCCTCAAGCGCCTCGTCCAGGGCCGCGCGGACCTGCAGGTCGCCGCCGCCCTCGCCTGGACCGGCTCGTCGGACCTGCGGCGCGCCTTCGAACTCGACGAGACGGCGCACGACGCCCTCGACCGCGTCATCCGCATGGTCGCCTCCGAGGTGATGCTGGAGACGACCGGGGGCGCGCCCGGCAGCACCTTCGAGCCCGCCCGGCACCGGGACGCGATCGAGGAGCGCCTCCGGGCGGTCGGCGTCGACACCGCGATGATGAGCGCCAGCATCACCGCCCTCCTGCGGGCACCGATGACCGACGCCTCCGTGGAGGCCTGGGCCGCGCGCGAGGCCAAGTTCGACGACTTCCGCGAGGCGCTCGGCACCGCGCCCTCGTTCTTCTCCTCGGCGGGCTTCGCCGAGCAGCGGCAGAAGGTGCTCAACGTCGGGGCCGTCAAGGACGCGGTCGCCCTCCAGGTCACCAAGCAGGCCCGGATGGACGAGCGGACCGCGCGCGAGCTCTCGACCCTCGTCGGCGCCCTGAAGCCGGGCGACAGCTTCGCGGTCAGCGGTGGGCAGGTCGTGGCGGCCAAGTGGACGCAGAAGCTCGATCCCGCGCTCCTGTCGTCGGTGACGGTGCGGCTGAGCGGCCAGACGACCCGCGACCTCGTGATCCGCCGGACCGAGGGGGGCTGGGAGGTCGGGGGCCTCAAGGGCCTGAAGGCGACGGCCGGGGTCCAGGCCTCGGTCGGCCTCAGCCCGGACAGCTTCAGGGACACGGGTTTCACCGCGACCGGCTTCCGGGCGGAGGCGGTCCTCACGGGCGGGCTCGGGGTCGGCGGCGGTTCCAGCCGGGGCGAGATGCTCACGCTGGCGGACGGCAAGGCCGTGGTCGAAGCGCTGATGGCGACGCTCGACGGCGAGCCCCCCGGCCGCGACGTCATCGACGCGATGCGCGACCCGACGGCGGTGAGCGTGACCTTCGGACAGGTCGAGGCCGCGTTGTCGGGCGCCGCCCGCATCGGCTTCCGCGCCGCGCATGCGGGCGCCGACACCCGGGGCGGGTCCTGGACCGAGAAGCCCGGCGGCCTCACGCTCGGCGTCGCGGCCCGGGCGGCCGCCTCGGGGGACCTGCGCTCCGAGAGCGGCACGTCGCTCGACCGGACCTACCGGACCGAGACCACCCGCTACGAGGTGTCGTTCGGCATCACGCCGAGCGCCGCGATGGACCTGCAGGCGCTGGGCAAGGCGGCCGGCGCGGCGGCCAGGGGCGACGTGCTGGCGGGGAACCTGAACCCCGACACCCTGACGAACCTGAAGGCCTCGGCCGCCGAGACGGCGGGCAAGCAGGGCTTCGGCCTCGCGGCGACGGGCGGCAACGCGCTCCTGGGGCTGATCGCCAAGGAGGCGCTGGGCGCGATCCCGCACGACCTCGTCTGGAGCAAGGCGGTGACGCGCGAGATGACGGTGCGCAACCTGCGCGTGGGCGACGACGCGTCGGCCGAACTCGACCAGGCCACCATCGTGCAGCGCACGCAGGTGCGCGGCGTGCTGGACACCGCGCAGACGCTGTGGGGCGTGCTGAACCGGCCCACGCGCGACCTGCTCGAGGCCGACCCGGCCCTGCGCGACACATTCCGGGGGGTCCTCGACGCGGCCGCCGCCGACGCGCAGGAGCGCAGCCTCGAGGTCATCTCCACCCTGACGCCGGCGGCCCGCGACCTCGTGCAGGGCCTGAACCGGCTGCAGCGCGCGGCCGCCGCGGACGGCGACACCGAGCTCGCCCGGATGTTCAAGAGCGAGGCGAACGCCGTGCTGGGGGACGAGGCCAACTTCCAGCCCTGCGCCGTGCGCCTGCTCCGGGACCGGGACACCGCGGGCGTCGATACCGCCATACCGCTCTACGTGATCGACATCGCGCGCGCGCACGGGCTGGCGAGCCGCCAGGAGATCGCGGCGGCCCGGTTCGCCGGCCGACCTGTCTAGAGCGCTCTGCGCCGAAGTGGATGCCGGTTCGGCGAAAGAGAGCGCGTCGAAACAAGGACTGAGAGCCGCGGCCCGCCCGCGGGCGGGCGAGGCCGGCGGGAACGCGCCAGCCCGGTGCCCGGCCCGGGGGTTCTATTTGGAATTGTTCGCGGTTCCATGCATCCTGAGGTCGGACCGAGCACGCCACCCGGAACGCCAAGAAGGCCGGGCGCTCGACCGCGGAGGAAACATGAACGAGATCGTCAATCCCGAGTCCCTGCTCGGCGCCAAGGAAGCCGGCGCCAAGGAATCCGGCGCCAAGTCGGAGGGTGTGACCGAGACGTTCTTCGGCGGCTGCCCGCACGATTGCCCCGACACCTGCTCGATGCTGTTCGACGTCAAGGACGGTCAGCTTCAGGGCGTACGCGGCAACCCGGATCACCCGATGACCCGCGGCGGTCTCTGCGTGAAGCTGAAGGACTACGAGAAGCGCCACTACCATCCCGACCGGCTGCTCCATCCGATGAAGCGGGTCGGCCCGAAGGGTTCGAAGCAGTTCGAGCGGATCAGCTGGGACGAGGCGCTGGACACCATCGTGGCGCGCTGGAAGGCGATCATCGACCAGTACGGGCCGCAGGCCATCGCCCCCTACAGCTATCTGGGCAACCAGGGCCTCGTGCACGGGCTGAACGGGGGCGACGCCTTCTTCAACCGCCTGGGCGCCACGGTGACCGAGCGGACCTTCTGCGGCGAGGGCTCCTGCACCGCGTGGCTGCTCACGGTCGGCCCGACCGCGGGGCTCGACCCGGACAGCTACATCCACTCCAAGTACATCGTCATCTGGGCCTGCAACTCGGTCAGCACGAACCTGCACCACTGGGCCATCGTGAAGGACGCCCAGAAGCGGGGCGCCAAGGTCGTCGTCATCGACGCCTACGCCTCGCGCACCGCCAAGGGCGCCGACTGGCACATCGCGCCCAAACCCGGCACGGACGGCGCGCTCGCCATGGCGCTGATCAACGCGATCATCGCGCAGGGGCTCGTCGATCAGGACTACGTCGACAATTACACGGTCGGCTTCGAGGAGCTGAAGGAGCGGGCCCGCACCCGCACGCCCGAATGGGCGGAGGGCATCACCGGCGTGCCGGCCGAGGATATCCGCACGCTCGCCCGCGAACTCGCCACCGCGCAGCCGGCGGCGATCCGCATGGGCGTGGCGCTGGAGCGGCACTACGGCGGCGGCCAGACGATCCGGGCGGTGACCTGCATCCCGGCGCTCACCGGCGCGTGGCGCCATGTCGGCGGCGGCGTCACCCAGTTCGGCGTCTGGGAGCACCCCTACCGGTTCGACGTGATCTGCCGCCCCGACCTGATCCCGGAGGGCACCCGCGTCGTCTCGAACCTGCAGATCGGCCGGGCGCTGACCGGCGAGATGCAGCTCGACCCGCCGATCATGTCGATGATGTGCTGGAACTCGAACCCGGTCACGCAGGCGCCCGAGACGGACAAGATCGTCGCGGGGCTGATGCGCGAGGACCTGTTCATGGTCTCGGCCGAACACTTCATCTCGGACACCGCCTCCTACGCCGACATCCTGCTGCCGGCGACCATGGGTGCGGAGATGGAGGACATGATCCTGTCCTGGGGCCACCTCTATCTCACCTACAACACCAAGTGCGCCGAGGCGCCGGGCGAGGCCATCCCGAACAACGAGATCTTCCGCCGGCTCGCCGCGAGGCTCGGGTTCGAGGAGGAGAACTTCAAGTGGACCGACAGCGAGTGCCTCGAGCACTACGTCGATTGGTCTTCCCCGGCCTGCGAGGGGATCGACCTCGCCTACATGCGCGAGCACGGCTTCGCCCGCCTGAAGGTCGGCACGCCCGACGACCGCGCCCCGCACCGGGCGGGCAACTTCCCGACGCCGACCGGCAAGTGCATGCTGAAGGTGGAGGGCGCCACGAACTTCGTCGCGCCGCCCTTCCGGCAGATGTACGAGGGCTTCCAGCCCGGCGAGGCCCTCGACCCGCTGCCGGACTATCTCGGCCCGCGGGAATCGCACGCGAACGACCCGGAACTCGCCGCACGCTACCCGCTCAACATCGTCTCGCCGAAGAGCCACTACTTCCTGAACTCCTGCTACGCGAACATGGAGGACAAGCAGCGGGGCCAGGGCGAGCAGTTCGTGATGATCAGCGAAGCGGACGCCGAGGCGCGGGGCATCCGCGACGGCGACCGGGTGCAGGTCGCCAACGACCGCGGCGCCTTCAAGGGCGTGGCCCGCATCACCGACGACGTGCGGGCCGGCATCGTGGTGGCGACGCTGGGCTACTGGCGCCAGCTCAACGAGGGCACGGTCAACAGCATCTCGTCGGGCGCCTTCACCGACATGGGCCACGCCCCGTCCTTCTCGGACAACCTCGTGGAGGTCTCGCGCGCCAACTGAGCCGGCCACGGAGTCTTCATCGGACGGCCCGGCCTGTGCCGGGCCGGTTCCGCTTCGGCGCGGCCGTCGTGGACCCGTGGGGATGCGCGACCGCTCAGGCCGCCCGCTGCCGCAGGCGCGCGACGCCCTGCCAGGCCGGAGCCAGGACGAAGCTCGTCAGCGGGATCAGCAGGCCGCCGACGACGAGGCCGACGAGGCCCGAGGCCGCGGCCGTGACGAGCCACTCGATGCCGCCCCGGGCCGCCGGGAGCCAGTCCCCGACCCACGCCGCCGCCGCGTGGATCGCGTGCGCCGGGGCCGTGAGGCCGTAGGTCTCGAGCCCGTGCACCAGGATGCCGCCGCCGACCCAGATCATCGCCGCGGTGCCGACGATCGCCAGGAGCTTCAGCAGGCCGGGCATGCCCTTGACCACGGCGCGCCCGATCGCACGGCCGAGGCTTCCGAGCGGCGCGGGCGCGGTATTGCCGGCAAGCGCGAGGCCGGCGTCGTCGGCCTTCACGATCAGGGCGACCGCGCCATAGACCGCGACCGTGATGCCCAGCGCCACGATTGCCAGGACGGCCGCGCGCATCCAGAAGCTGCCCTCCGGGATGGCGGCCAGCGTGATCGCCATGATCTCGGCGGAGAGGATGAAGTCGGTCTTGATCGCGCTCGCCACGCGTCGGTCCTCCGCGGTCCGGTCGTGCGCGGAGGCGGCGAGGTCCTCCTCGTGGGCATGGGCGCCGTGGGGGACGAGGGCCTCGTAGACCTTCTCGGTGCCCTCGTAGCAGAGATAGGCGCCCCCCAGCATGAGGAGCGGGGTGATCGCCCAGGGCGCGAAGGCGCTGAGCGCGAGCGCGCCCGGCAGAAGGAACAGAAGCTTGTTGCGCAGCGACCCCAGCGCGATCCGGCCGACGATCGGCAGCTCGCGCTCGGCGGCGAAACCCACGACGTAGCGCGGCGTGACCGCGGCGTCGTCGATGACGACGCCCGCGGCCTTCGCGCCCGCCCGCGCGGCCTGGCCGGCGACGTCGTCGAGGGAGGCCGCGGCCATCTTCGCGAGGGCCGCGACGTCGTCCAGCAGCGCGATCAGTCCGATGCTCACAGGGTCCCCTCGGCGCGAAAAAGCTTCGCCGGGAAGACGTCCGAGCGCGCGGATGGATCCGCCGGGGGGCCGGCGCGGGTGCGCCGGCCCCGTTCCTCACCAGCGATGACGCCAGCCGGCGTGGCGCCAGCCCCAGTGACGGCCGTGCCAGCCGGCGTGGCGCCAGCCCCAGGGGCGGCG
>NZ_LSIX01000384.1:0-1606 GCF_001556475.1 Methylobacterium sp. CCH5-D2
GGTTCGGGTCGGGGGCGGGGCAGGGGGGAATGGCGTCGGCTGGATCGCTCATGCGGGCCTCCCGCTCAGGCGTCGGCATCGGGCGTCGGCATCAGGCGTCGGCATCAGGCGTCGGCATGGAGCACGCGGCCCCGCGTCTCGGGCAGCGCGAAGGCCGCCACGAAGAACACCCCGTAGGCGATGGCCGCGAAGATCGCGATGGCGGCCGCCAGCCCGACCTGCGCCGACAGGTAGCCGACGAGCGCCGGGAACAGGGCGCCGATGCCGCGGCCGAAATTGTAGCAGAAGCCCTGGCCCGAGCCGCGCAGGCGCGTCGGGTAGAGCTCGGTGAGGAAGGCGCCCATCCCCGAGAAGTAGCCCGAGGCGAAGAAGCCGAGCGGGAAGCCCAGCACCCAGAGCACCGCGTTCGAGAGCGGCAATTGCGTGTAGGCCAGGATGACCGCGATGGCGCCGAGCGAGAAGATCAGGAAGAGCGGGCGCCGCCCGAGCCGGTCGGCGAGCCAGGCGCCCACGAGGTAGCCCGCGAAGGAGCCGACGATGAGCGCCGCGAGGTAGCCCGTCGAGGAGACGACCGAGAGGCCGCGCTCGGTGGTGAGGAAGCGCGGCAGCCAGGTGGTGATGGCGTAGTAGCCGCCCTGGCAGCCGGCCGAGGCCAGGGAGGCCAGCACCGTGGTCTTCAGGATCGGTCCGGAGAAGATCTCCCAGATCCGCGGCCGGTCGCCGGAGGCCGCGGCCCGCGCCCGGCTCTCGGCGGCGACCTCGGGCTCCCGCACGTAGCGGCGCAGGTAGAACACCAGGAGGGCCGGCAGCGCGCCGATCGCGAACATCCAGCGCCACGCGCTCTCGGGCGGCAGCCACGTGAACAGCACGGCTTGCGCCAGCACCGCCATGCCCCAGCCGATCGCCCAGCCGGACTGGACGGAGCCCACGGCCCGGCCGCGATACTGCGCCCGGATGGTCTCGCCCATCAGCACGGCGCCCGCCGCCCACTCGCCGCCGAAGCCGAGCCCGAGCAGCGCCCGGGCGACGAGGAGCTGCTCGAAGTTCTGCACGAAGGCGCACAGCAGCGAGAAGAACGAGAACCACAGGATGGTGATCTGGAGCGTCAGCACCCGGCCGATCCGGTCGGCCACGAAGCCCGCGAGCCAGCCGCCCACCGCCGAGGCCAACAGCGTCACGGTGGCGGCCAGCCCCGCGGTGCCCGGCTCGACCTGCCAAAGCCCGATGATCGTGCCGATCACCAGCGGGTAGATCATGAAGTCCATGCCGTCGAGCGCCCAGCCCGCGGCACAGGCCCAGAAGGTGTGGCGCTCGGTCGGGTTCATGCTCCGGTAGAAGGCGCCGAGGCTCGCATCCTCGATCGCGACCCGCTCGATCCCCGGCCCGCCGGGCTCCGTCACCGAACTCATGCCGCCACCTCCCCGATGGGAGCGATGCGTAGCACGGGCCCGGCGGCCGGCCTACCGGGTGGCGGCGGCCGGGCCGGGCGGGTGCCCGGCCGCCCGCTCAGGCGGCGCGCACGCCGGCCAGGAAACGGCCGACCTCGGCGCCGAGATGCTCGGACTGGCGCGACAGCTCGGAGGCCGAGGCCAGCACCTGGGCGGCG
>NZ_LSIX01000038.1:0-2876 GCF_001556475.1 Methylobacterium sp. CCH5-D2
ACCCGATGACGTTCGGCCTCACCGAAGACCAAGTCGCGATCCGCGAGATGGCCGCCGGCTTCGCGGCCGAGCACATCGCCCCGCACGCCCTCGACTGGGACGAGCGCAAGCATTTTCCCGTCGAGACCCTGCGGGCGGCCGCCACGCTCGGCATGGCGGCGATCACCGTGCGGGAGGATGTCGGGGGCTCGGGCCTCGCCCGCGCCGACGCCGCAATCATCTTCGAGGCGCTCGGCGCGGCCTGCCCGACGGTCGCGGCCTTCCTGTCGATCCACAACCTCACGGCGGTGATCATCGACCGCTTCGGCAGCGCCGCGCAGCGGACCGCCTGGCTCCCCGGCCTCGCCACGATGGAGCGGATCGCGAGCTACTGCCTGACCGAGGCCGGCTCGGGATCGGACGCGGCGGCCTTGCGCACCCGCGCCGAGCGGGACGGCGACCACTACGTCCTCACCGGCGAGAAGCAGTTCATCTCCGGCGCCGGGGCGAGCGACCTCTATCTCGTCATGGCCCGCACCGGGGGCCCAGGCCCGAACGGCATCTCGGCGATCCTGGTCGAGCGGGACGCGCCCGGCCTCTCCTTCGGGGCGAACGAGCGCAAGATGGGCTGGAACGCCCAGCCGACCCGGGCGGTGCGCCTCGACGGCGTGCGGGTGCCGGTGGAGAACCGCGTCGGCGCCGAGGGCCAGGGCTTCAAGATCGCGCTCGCGGGCCTCGACGGCGGCCGGCTCAACATCGCCGCCTGCGCACTCGGCGGGGCGCAGGGCGCCCTCGACCGCACGCTCGCCTACATGGCGGACCGGCGCGCCTTCGGCACCCGGCTCGCCGACATGCAGGCCCTACAGTTCCGCGTCGCCGACATGGCGACCGATCTGGAGGTCTCCCGCGCCTTCCTGCGCCACGCGGCCGCCGCGCTCGACGCGGGCGCGCCGGAGGCGACCTCGCTCTGCGCCATGGCCAAGCGCCACGTCACCGACGCCGCCTTCCGGGTCGCCAACGAGGCGCTCCAACTGCACGGGGGCTACGGCTACCTCGCCGAGTACGGCATCGAGAAGATCGTCCGGGACCTGCGGGTGCACCAGATCCTGGAGGGCACGAACGAGATCATGCGGATGATCGTCGCGCGCCAGCTCACCGGGAGCCGCTGATGGGCGACGTCCTCGTCGAGACCGCCGGCCGCCTCGGACGCATCCGCCTGAACCGCCCGCGGGCGCTGAACGCCCTCACACACGCGATGGTGGGCGAGATCGACGCCGCGCTCGACCGCTTCCTTGCCGACCCCGCGGTCGCGGCGGTGCTGCTCACCGGCGAGGGCGAGCGCGGCCTCTGCGCCGGGGGCGACATCCGCTCGCTCTACGACGGGGATCTGGCCTTCGCGGAAGGCTTCTGGCGGGACGAGTACCGGCTCGATTCGCGGATAGCGGCCTACGAGAAGCCGTTCGTCGCCGTGATGGACGGCCTGACCATGGGCGGCGGCGTCGGCCTGGCGGGCCACGCGCGCCATCGCGTCGTCACCGAGCGCTCCCGCGTGGCGATGCCGGAGACCGGCATCGGCTACCTGCCGGATGTGGGCGCCACCTGGCTGCTGCCGCGCGCGCCGGGCGAGACCGGAACCTATCTGGGCCTCACCGGCGCGCCGATGGACGCGGCCGACGCGATCTTCGCGGGCTTCGCCGACGCGATGGTGCCGGTGGACGCCCTGCCCCGCCTCGTCGCGGCACTCCAGGAATTGCCGGAGGAGGCCGAGGCCGAGGACGTCGCGGTGATGATCCGGGCGCTGGCGCGAGACCCCGGACCGGGCTCGCTCGCGGAGAACCGCGCGGTGATCGACCGGTGCTTCGCCTTCGACATGGTGGACGAGATCGTCTCGGCCCTTGACGCGGACGGCTCGGACTTCGCGGCGCGAACGCTCGCCACGCTGCGCGAAAAGTCGCCCGCGAGCCTCGTCCTCACGCTCTGCCTGCTGCGCCGCGGCCGCACCGCGCCGTCCCTGGAGGATTGCCTGGAGCGCGAGTTCCACGCCTCGCTGGCCGTGCTGGCGGAGGGCGACTTTCGCGAGGGCGTGCGCGCCGCGGTGATCGACAAGGACCGGAACCCGCGCTGGAACCCGGCGACGCTCGCGGCGGTCGATCCGGCCCGGATCGCCGGCTGGCTCAGGCCCCGTGCGGCGCCGGTGTTTTCGTAGGCACGCCGCGCTCCCTCCCCCCTCTGCGGGGGAGGGTGGCCCCTGCGTCAGCAGGAATCGGTCGGGAGGTCGTCTCGCAGAGAGGGGAACCCGGCTTCAGGCAACGGCGTGGCCTTCCTGCAGGGCACCGCCTCCGCCTGAGGCGTTCACTCCCCTCTGCGGGACTTCATCCCGACCGGCTCCCTTACGGAGGCCACCCTCCCCCGCAGAGGGCGAGGGAGGGCGGCGCGGGTTTGAAAAGCGGAGATCACTCCGCCTAGGAAATGTGGGAGGAGCGCGTGGCGCAGACCATCGGGTTCATCGGGCTCGGCAACATGGGCGGGCCCATGGCGGCCAACCTCGTCAAGGCCGGCCACACGGTCCGGGGCTTCGACCTCGTCCCGGCCTCGCTCGAGGCCGCCCGCGCGGCCGGCATCGCGGTGGCGGGCTCCGCGCTCGAGGCCGCGCAGGGCGCCGACGCGGTGGTGACCATGCTGCCGGCGGGACGGCACGTGGTCGAGGTCTGGACGCAGCTGAGCGAGGCCCTCCCGGCCGGCACGCTGCTGATCGATTCGTCCACCGTCGATGTCGAGAGCGCGCGCCGCGCCCACGCGCTCGCCGAGGCGCGCGGCTGCCCCTCGGTCGATGCGCCGGTCTCCGGCGGCACGGGCGGCGCCAAGGCCGGGACGCTCACCTTCATGGCGGGCGGCGC
>NZ_LSIX01000385.1:0-9365 GCF_001556475.1 Methylobacterium sp. CCH5-D2
GGGCCGTGCCCTGGTTCTGCTGCTGGCGCAGGGTGTCGAGCAGGTTGTCGGCCCCGCCCGGCTGCTGGCGCGCCGGCTGGCTCGTGCCGGCGCCGTCGAGGATCGAGCGCGGGCCGGCGGCGCGGTGCGACATCACGGCGAGCGTCATGCTGGTGACGAAGAACAGGGCGGCCAGGATCGCGGTGGCGCGGGTGAGCGCGTTGGCCTGGCCGCGGCCGGTCATGAAGCCGGAGACGCCGCCGCCCCCGCCGCCGCCGAGCCCGAGGCCGCCCTCGGAGCGCTGCAGCAGCACGACGCCGATCAGCGCGAGCACGATGATGAGGTGGACGACGATCAGGACGGTCTGCATCGGGATTCCGGGGTCTTACCTGTCTGGCGCCGATCCCGAGAACGCTCGCGATGCTCAGGGATCAGAGGCGGGCGCGCCGCCGGCCGGTGCTCCAGCGCGCCGCCCGCACAATCGGCCGGGCCATACACCAGAAGCGGGCGCGCGCCAACAGGAAGCGGGCCGAGACCGGACGAGGAGGCCCTCAGGCGTAGGCGTTGCAGATGCCCAGGAAATCCTCGGCCACGAGGCTCGCCCCGCCGACCAGCGCGCCGTCGACGTTCTCGACCGCCATCAGCTCGCGGGCGTTGCCGGGCTTGACCGAGCCGCCGTAGAGGATGCGGATCTTGGCCGCCTCCTCGCCGACGAGCTTGTCGAGCATCTCGCGCAGGGACGCGTGGACCTCGGCGATCTCGGCGGGCGTCGGGGTGCGGCCGGAGCCGATCGCCCAGACCGGCTCGTAGGCGATCACCGTGTCCTGGGCGGTCGCGCCCTTCGGGATGCCGATGGCGAGCTGGGCCCGCACGATGCTGAGCGCGCGGCCCTGCTCGCGCTCCTCCATGGTCTCGCCGACGCAGATGATGCCGCACAGGCCCGCGCGCCGGGCGCCGAGCGCCTTGGCGTGCACGCCGTCGTCGGTCTCGTGGTGGTAGGCGCGCCGCTCGGAATGGCCGACGATGACGTATTTGGCGCCGAGGTCGGCCAGCATCTCCGCCGAGATCGAGCCGGTGAAGGCCCCGCTTGGGCGGGCGTGCAGGTTCTGGCCGCCGATGGCGATGGGCGAGCCGTAGGTCGCGGCCACGCACGAGCTGATGAGCGTCGCGGGCGGGCAGATCAGCACGTCGATCTTCTCGAGCAGCGCCGGCGAGAGCCCGTCGCGGATCCCCTCGACGGTCGCGAGCGAGGCGCGCGTGCCGTTCATCTTCCAGTTGCCCGCAACCAGAGGACGCCGCCCCGAACCCGCCATGCCCGTTCCCTCGATCGTGTCGTGCCGCCCGGATGGGGCGGGCCTAGCAGAGCAAGCTTGGGCGCGCAAACCGGTCCGGTGACGACGGCGCGGCCGGCGTCGCCGCTTCGATCGGTAACTTGATCGGTAACTTGGCGAGGCGCCCGCGGATGGGCTATCGCGAATGCAAACGCGCCTCTGCGAACGCAGACGCGCAGAGGCATGACGGCCCCCGCGGCCCACGGGCGCGGGGCGGACGCGGGACGACGATGCTCCAGAACATTCGCGACGCCAGCCAGCACTGGCTCGGCAAGATCGTCCTGACGATCATCTTCACCCTGCTGATCGCGGGCGTGGGCATCTTCGGCGTCGAGGAGTTCTTCCGCGGCGGCTCCAGCACCACGGTCGCCACCGTCGGCAAGACGCAGATCGGCGCGGAAGCCGTGCGCAGCGCCTACCAGAACCAGCTCCAGCGCTTCCAGGCGCAGTTCCGCCGCAACATCACGCCGGACCAGGCGCGCGCGCTCGGCATCGAGCGGCAGGTGCTGCAGCAGCTCGTCACCGAGGCCGCCCTCGACCAGAAGACGCACGACCTCGGCCTCGCCGTGTCGGACGCCGCCGTGCTCCGGGCGATCCAGGACGAGAAGAGCTTCCAGAACGCGGAAGGCCGCTTCGACCGGACGCTGTTCTACCAGACCCTGCAGCGGGCCGGCCTGAACGAGCAGCTCTTCGTGCGCGAGCAGCGCGCCGTCATCGCCCGCCTCCAGCTCGCCGAGGCGGTCTCGGCGGAGCTTCCGGTGCCCCAGGCGATGCGCGAGGCGGTGCACCGCTACGCGACGGAGCGGCGCGGGGCCGCCTACCTCATCCTCACCCCCTCGGTGGCGGGCGAGATCCCGGCCCCGGGCGAGGACGACCTGAAGGCCTATTACGAGACCAACAAGGCGGCCTATCGCGCACCCGAGACCCGCGCCGTGAACCTGCTGGTGCTCGACCCCGAGGCCTTGGCCAAGCCCGACGCCGTCTCGGCCGAGGAGGTGCAGAAGATCTACGACGCCCAGAAGGGCACGTTCGGCAAGCCGGAGCGCCGCACCATCCGGCAGATCGTCTTCCCCGACGAGGCTTCGGCCGAGGAGGCCCGCAAGGCGATCGAGTCCGGCGAGAAGAGCTTCGAGGCGGTGGCCAAGGAACGCGGCACCGACGACAAGGATCTGGTGCTGGGCACCCTGACCAAGGCCGAGCTGTTCGACCCGGCCGTGGCGGACGCCGCCTTCGCGCTGGAGCAGGGCAAGGTCAGCCAGCCGGTGAAGGGCCGCTTCGGCACGGTGCTCCTCGACGTCACGGCGATCGAGCCCGGCACGGTGAAGCCGATCAGCGAGGTCGAGGGCGAGATCCGCCGGCAGGTCGCCCTGACCCGCGCCCGCGAGGGCATCGACAAGACCCACGACGCCGTCGAGGACGAGCGCGCGAGCGCCAAGCCGCTCGCCGACATCGCGCGGGAGCGCGGGCTCGCCCTCGTCGCCGTGCCGGCCGTCGACGCGCAGGGCCGCGACCCGGCAGGCGAGAAGGTCGCGGGCATCCCGGAGGCGGACACGACCCTGCCGGCCCTGTTCCGCGCCGAGATCGGCGGCGACAACGAGCCCCTGCGCACCAAGGCCGGCGGCTACGTCTGGTACGACGTCACGAAGGTCGACGCCGCCCACGACAAGCCCCTCGACCAGGTCCGCGACGCGGTCGCCGCCGGCTGGCGCAGCGCCGAGGTCGAGAAGCGCCTCCAGTCCAAGGGCCGGGAGCTCGCCGAGCGCCTCGACAAGGGCGAGACCCTCGAGGCGCTGGCCACGGAGACCGGCCTCAATCCGCACACGGCCGAGGACATCGCCCGCAACCAGCCGAAGGACCAGCTCACCGCCGACGTGGTGGCGCGCGTCTTCGCCACGAATGTCGGCAAGGCGGGCTCGGCTCAAAGCGGCGAGAACCGCGCCGTGTTCAAGGTCACGCAGGCGACGATGCCGGCCTACGTGCCGGGCAGCCCGAGCGACAAGACCGTGGAGGGCAACTTCCGCACGGCGATCGCCGACGACGTGCTGGGTGCCTACATCGCCGAGGTGCAGCGGAGCGCGGGCGTCAGCGTCAACCAGGCGGCTTTGCGCCGGGCGATCGGCGGCGAGTACTGATGTCGGATCCGAGCGACTTCGACGCCGTCCGGGCGGCCTACGAGGCGGGCCGCCCGGCGCTCCTCAGCCTGACCCTGGTGGCCGACCTGGAGACCCCGGTCGCCGCCTTCCTGAAGCTGCGGGCCGGGCACGCGGGCCCGGCCTTCCTGCTCGAATCCGTCGAGGGCGGCGCCGTGCGCGGGCGCTACTCCATGATCGGTCTCGATCCCGACCTGATCTGGCGCTGCCGCGACGGCCGGCCGGAGCGGACGCACGGGCCCGACCTCACCCGGTTCGAGCCCGACGCGCGGGCGCCGCTGGCGAGCCTGCGGGCGCTGATCGCGGAGAGCGCGATCGCGGAGGCGGATGAGGGCGGGAGCGCGGACCTGCCGCCGATGGCCGCCGGCCTGTTCGGCTATCTCGGCTACGACATGGTGCGGGCGATGGAGCGGCTGCCCGAGCCGAACCCCGACCCGCTCGGCGTGCCGGACGCGGTGATGATCCGCCCGCGCGCCATGGTGGTGTTCGACGCGGTGCGCGACCTGATCACCGTGGTCTGCCCGGTGCGGCCGACCGACGGCGTGCCCGCCCGCGCGGCCTACGAGGACGCCCTCGCCCGGCTCGACCGAGTGGCGGCGGCGCTCGAGGGCCCGCTGCCGATCGAGGCACGGATCGACCTCGCCGAGGTGGCGCCGCCCGAGCCGGTCTCGAACACGCCGCCGGACGCCTACGCGGCGATGGTGGCGAAGGCGAAGGAATACATCGTCGCGGGCGACATCTTCCAGGTGGTGCTGTCGCAGCGCTTCGAGGCGCCGTTCACGCTGCCGGCCTTCGCACTCTATCGCTCCCTGCGGCGCACCAACCCGGCGCCGTTCCTGTGCTACCTCGATTTCGAGGCCTTCCAGATCGTCTGCTCCAGCCCCGAGATCCTGGTGCGGCTGCGGGACGGAACGGTGACGATCCGGCCGATTGCCGGCACGCGTCGCCGCGGCGCCACCCCCGCCGAGGATCGGGCGCTCGCCGAGGAGCTTCTGGCCGACCCGAAGGAGCGCTCCGAGCACCTGATGCTGCTCGATCTCGGCCGCAACGACGTCGGCCGGGTCTCCCGCATCGGCAGCGTGCGGGTCACGGACTCGTTCTTCCTCGAATACTACAGCCAGGTGATGCACATCGTCTCGAACGTCGAGGGCGCGATCGATCCCGCCCACGACGCACTCTCGGCACTGGCGGCGGGCTTTCCCGCCGGCACGGTCTCGGGCGCGCCGAAGGTGCGGGCGATGGAGATCATCGACGAGCTGGAGCGCGAGAAGCGCGGGCCCTACGGCGGCTGCATCGGCTATTTCGGTGCGCGCGGCGAGATGGACACCTGCATCGTGCTGCGCACCGCCATCGTGAAGGACGGGCGCATGCACGTCCAGGCAGGGGCGGGCATCGTCTACGATTCCGACCCGGCCTCCGAGCAGCAGGAATGCGTCAACAAGGCCAAAGCCCTGTTCCGGGCGGCGGAGGAGGCGGTGCGCTTCGCCGCGCAGGCGCGGCGGGGACAGTAGGGCGCAGGACCCGTCCGTTCCCTGGGCATGGATCGGGTCCCATATCGCGCCTGTCCCCGGTATCGGTCCCGAGGTCCAGGGCCCGCGTTCCACACGGCCGGGCGGAAGATGTGAGGCGGCGATGAGTGCGAGTGATCCGACCGTTGCCGGCCAGCCCGCCCGCACGGGCCTGATCCGGGCGATGGGCCGGGGCTTCCTCGGGCGCTGCCCGCATTGCGGGGAGGGCAGGATCTTCGGCCGCTTCCTCAAGGTGCGGCCCGCCTGCGAGGCCTGCGGGCTGGAACTGCACCATCACCGGGCCGACGACCTGCCGCCCTACCTCGTGATCTTCATCGTCGCCCATCTCGTCGGCTATCTGATCCTGGAGCTTGAGATGGGCTACGACGTGCCGCTGTGGTTCCAGCTCAGCTTCTGGCCGCTCGTCACGCTCGGGCTGGCGCTCGGGCTGCTCCAGCCGGTGAAGGGGGCGGTGGTCGGGCTGCAATACGCGCTTGGCTTGCACGGCTTCGCCGGGCTACCCGGAGTGCGCTCCGCGACGGAGGGGGACCCAGCCATTGGACAGAGCGGCGCCGGACAGGGCGGACACGGGCGGGCCGGACTCGGCCGCGCCTGAGACGGCGGAGGCGCCCCCGGCGGCCGGCGCGCGGTCGCTGCGCCCGCGCGACGCCGCCACGCTGATCCTCGTCGATCGCCGCCGCGGCGGCCTCCGCGTGCTGATGGGCCGGCGCAACCCCGGCCTCGCCTTCATGCCAGGCCGGTTCGTGTTCCCGGGCGGCCGCACGGAGCCCAGCGACCGGCGCATGCCGGTGGCGAACGCGCTGCCGGACTACGCCGAGGCCGCGCTCGCGCGGCAGGTCTCGCGCCCACCGCAGGATCTGGGCCGGATGCTGGCGCTCGCGGCGATCCGCGAGACCTTTGAGGAGACCGGCCTCGTCGTCGGCACCACCGCGTACGGCCCGCCCGAGACGGTGCCGCAGGGCTGGGAGGCGTTCGGCCGGCACGGCGTGCTGCCGGATCTGGAGGCGCTCCACCTCGTCGCCCGGGCGATCACGCCGCCGAAGCGCGTGCGGCGCTTCGATACCCGCTTCTTCACCGCGGCGCGCGGCGCCGTCGCGGCCGAGGAGCCCGGCCGGATCGGGCCGGACGCGGAACTCGTCGAGCTCGAATGGCTGCGCCTCGACGCGGCGCGCAAGCTCGACCTGCCCTTCATCACCCGGACGATGCTGGACGAGCTGGAGGCCCAGATCGCCGCCGGCTTCGCGCCCTATCGGCAGATCCCGTTCCACTACGAGCGCCACGGAAAGCGGGAGCGGGTGGCCCTGTAGGGGCTCCGCAGAACCCTGTGGGTCTTGACCGCGAGGGCCGGATCGGGCATTGACCCGCGCGTATTCGGCCGGGGGCAAAGCCCGGCCCTTTTCGTTTTCGCGTTTCGCTTACGCGGAATGCCGCGAAGCTCAGGAGCGCCGCCCCATGGCCAAGGCCGTCACCGTCAAGATCAAGCTCATCTCCACCGCGGACACGGGCTACTTCTACGTCACCAAGAAGAACTCGCGCACGCAGACCGAGAAGCTGACGATGCGCAAGTACGATCCCGTCGCGCGCAAGCACGTCGAGTTCAAGGAAGCCAAGATCAAGTAATCGGGCTTCTTCTCCAGACGCTTTCCAGAGCCGCTCCGGGCACGGGGCGGCTCTCTTCGTTCGAGCCCCGACCTCACAGCTCCTGCGGCAGCCCGTAGACCGTGCCGTCGAGCGTCGGATCGAGGGTCCGGGTCAGGCCGCGCGCGATGGCCACGAGGGCGGTGACCATCGGGGTCGAGGGCTCGCGCTTGGCCGCCACGAGGCCGATCGTGTGCTCCAGGACCGGCCCGGTGATCGGGATCGACCGCACGCCCTCCATGGGGCCTAGCGCATCGGTGAGGATCGCCGGCAGCACGCTCGCCCAGCGCAGGGTGCGCACATGGGTCATCAGCACGATCATCGAGTTCGATTCGAGTGTGGTCGAGGGCTCCTGGCCCGCCGCGCGGATCTGCAGGTCGATGATGCGCCGGTTCTGCATGTTGGGCGTGAGCAGGCAGAGCGGGATGCGGCCGATCTCCGCCCAGGTCACCGAGGCGCGGTCGTCGTAGGGACCGCCCGCCGCGGTGAGCAGGCGGTAGCGCTCGCGGTAGAGGGGCACGGCGATGACCCGGCCGAGCGGCTCGTTGTCGAGGTAGGTCAGGCCCGCATCGGCCTCCAGGTTCTCGATCAGCGAGAAGATGTCGGCCGAGGTGGTGGACTCGACGGTGAGCCGCACGTCGGGATGGCGCGCGCGGTAGGGGGTCGTCAGGCTCGCCACCATCGGCAGCGCGGTCGGGATCGCGGCGATGCGCAGATGCCCGGTCAGCCCCTTGCGGAGCGCGGAGACGTCCTCGTGCATGGCGCGGGCGTCGGCCACGATCCGGCGCGCCCATTCGAGCACCCGCTCGCCCTCCGGCGTGAAGCCCTGGAAGCGCGAGCCGCGCAGCACGAGCTGCACGCCGAAGCGGTTCTCGAGCTGCTTGACCCCGGCCGAGAGGGTCTGCTGGGTCACCCCGCAGACCTCGGCGGCGTGACCGAAATGCTGCTCGCGGGCGAGGGCGAGCAGGAAGTCGAGCTTGTCGATCACGGGACGTTCCGGGCGGCACGCGGGCGGGCGGCGACGCCAAGGTAGTCCGGCGGGCTCCGGCCCTCAACCGGAGGTCCCTCGGCGTGCGGATCTCACCTGGGCCCGGCCCGCGGGATCCGGATCGCGGCGGTGGTTCGCGCGGTGCGCGCGGGCGTCAGCCCGCGTCGCTGGCGCCCGCGCCGAGGAGCTGCGGGTCGCGGGTGGCGGCCCGCACGGGGCTCTCGGCCCGCGGCGCCTCACCGGTGAGGGCCCGGACCACGAGGTCGTCGACCCGCTCGCCCTGCTCGGGCAGGGCGGTCTCCAGATTGGCGATCATCTTCGGCGTCCAGAAGGCCCGGATGTGCTTGTCGATGCCGGCGACCGCCTCCTCCTCCGGGTAGGACCGGAAGAAGGCGGCGATCTGGTTGGCCATGCGGACGAGCTTGTCCGCCTGCGTGAGGGCGCTCATCCGGGTTTACTCCGCCGCCTTGAGGGACTGGGCGATGCGCGTCAGCGAGAAATCCTCCTCGTAGAACTTCGCCTGCCAGTCGGACGGCCGGTTGGTGCGCCGCACCTGCACCGCCGTGACCTTGTACTCGGGGCAGTTGGTCGCCCAGTCCGAGTAGTCGGTGGTGATGACGTTGGCGCCGGTCTTGGCGTGGTGGAAGGTCGTGTAGACCACGCCCGGCTGCATCCGCTCGGAGACCCGGGCCTTCAGCGCGATGTCGCCCGAGCGGCTCTCCAGGGCGACGAGGTCGCCGTCCACGATGCCGCGCAGCTCCGCGTCGAAGGGGTGGATCTCCAGCACGTCCTCCTCGTGCCAGCGCGAATTGTGGGTGCGCCGCGTCTGCGCGCCGACATTGTACTGGGAGAGGATGCGGCCCGTGGTGAGGATGAGCGGGAACTTCGCCCCCGTGCGCTCCTCGGTCGGCACGAACTCGGTGATCATGAACCGGCCCTTGCCGCGGACGAAGCGGTCCACGTGCATCATCGGGGTGCCGAGCGGCGCCTGCTCGTTGCAGGGCCACTGCACGGAACCCAGCTCCTCCAGCTTGGCGTAGGACACGCCGGTGAAGCTCGGGGTCAGCGCGGCGATCTCGTCCATGATCTCGGACGGGTGGCTGTAGTTCATCGGGTAGCCGAGCGCGTTCGAGAGCAGCACCGTGCCCTCCCAGTCGCCGTAGCCGCCCATCGGGGCCATCACCTTGCGGACGCGCGAGATGCGGCGCTCGGCGTTGGTGAAGGTGCCGTCCTTCTCCAGGAACGAGGCCCCGGGGAGGAAGACGTGGGCGTACTTGGCGGTCTCGTTCAGGAACAGGTCCTGCACGACGATGCACTCCATCGCCATCAGGCCCGCGGTGACGTGGTGCGTGTCGGGGTCGGACTGGGCGATGTCCTCGCCCTGGATGTACATCCCCTTGAAGGCGCCATCGACGGCCTCGTCGAGCATGTTGGTGATGCGCAGACCCGGCGCGTTGTCGAGCTTGGCGCCCCAGAGGGACTCGAAGCTCTCGCGGGTGGCGTCGTCGGAGACGTGGCGGTAGCCCGGCAGCTCGTGCGGGAACGAGCCCATGTCGCAGGAGCCCTGCACGTTGTTCTGGCCGCGCAGCGGGTTCACGCCCGCGCCCAGCATGCCGATGTTGCCGGTGGCCATGGCGATGTTGGCCATGCCCATCACCATGGTCGAGCCCTGGCTGTGCTCGGTGACGCCGAGGCCGTAGTAGATGCCGGCCGCACCACCCTTGGCGTAGAGGCGGGCGGCGCCCCGCAC
>NZ_LSIX01000386.1:0-4066 GCF_001556475.1 Methylobacterium sp. CCH5-D2
GCGGAGCGGTGACGGGTGCGGGCCGGCGGCCGCGGGCGCGGACCCCGCCGAACAGGCGCACGCGCTCGACGAGTTCCGCCCGGAAGGCGTCGGAGGTGGTGACGCCGCGGTTGCTCTCGGGCTTGGCGAGGTAGTCCACCGCGCCGAGTGCCAGACATTTGAGCGAGATGTCGGCGTTGCGGGTGGTCAGCGTCGACATCATCACGACCTGCAGGGTCGGGCTCGCGGCGAGCATCCGGGGCAGCGCCTCGGTGCCGTCGAGTTCCGGCATGTCGATGTCGAGCAGCACCACGTCGGGGTCGTGCCGGCCCATCATCTCCAGCGCGATGCGGCCGTTCGAGGCGGTGCCGACGACGTTGAAGCCGGCCTCGCCGATCCAGCGGGCGACGAGCCCGCGCACCACGGCGGAATCGTCGGCGATCAGCACGCGGATCTGGCCCGGCGCGGGCTGGGACCCCGCCGGGAGGGGAGCGCCGGCCGGCCCCCTGAGCGGCGCGCGCGGCGCAAGGTTGAGTGGGGCAGCCAGCATCGGTTCACGCCTCGGTCACGGGTCGCGGTGGACGGGCCGGGCGCCTCCTCCCGTCGGGGCGCGTGTCCGGGCGTCGTTCGGTCTTCGCGCCGCCCGCGCACGGGCGTCGTTGGGGTCTTGGCGCCGCCCGCGCACGGGCGGCCCGGTCTCGGGTCGTCGTGCCGCGGATCCGGCCCCGCGGCTCTCAGGCGGCCGTCGCCTGGAGCACGCCCACCTGCTCGAGCTTGGCCGTCAGGATGTCGCGGTCGAACGGCTTCATGATGTACTCGTCCGCCCCCGCCCGCAGCGCGCGCGCGATCGCCCCGACGTCGTTCTCGGTGGTGCAGAACAGGATCTTGGGCCGGTCGCCGTCCGGCATGCGGCGGATCTCCTGCAGGAACGCGTAGCCGTCCACGTTCGGCATGTTCCAGTCGAGCAGGATCGCCTCCGGCATCGCCTGCCGGCAGACCTGGAGGCCCTCGGCCCCGTCCTCGGCCTCCGCGGCCGTGAAGCCGAGCGTCTCCACGATGCGGCGCGCGACCTTCCGGATGACGGCGGAATCATCGACGATGAGGCAGGTCGGCACGGACATCCCCGAGGCTGTTCCCGAAGCGGTTCCCGACGCGGTTGCGAAAGCGGTGGCCATGGCGCTCCCCCGGCTCAGGCGGCGGTGGGCTCGGCGCGCTCGGCGCCGAAGCTGAGGAGCCCGTCAACGTCGAGGATGACGAGGAGCTTGCCGTCCAGGCGATGCACGCCGAGCGCGAGGTTGCGCCAGCGCGCGTCGAGGTTGATCGGCACCGCCTCGTGCGTGTCGGGCCCGAGCTTGAGCACCTCGCCGACGCCGTCGACCACGAGGCCGAAGGTCTCGCCGGCCTGCTCCAGGCCGATCGCCATGCCGGCCCCTTGCGTCTCGGCCCTGGGCATGCCGAGCCGGCGGCGCAGGCAGATCGCCGTGACGACGCGCCCGCGCAGGTTCAGCAGGCCGACGATCTCCGGGGGTGCCAGCGGCACCGGCGTGATGCCAGTGGGGATGAACACGTCGTGCACCCGGTTGATGGCGAGGCCGAACATGGTCTCGCCGACGAAGACGGTGACGAATTCCTGGGTGGCGCCGTCCTTGGCCGCGGCGGCGGCCGCGGCGTTGCTGTTGGCGGGCTTCATCATGGCGGTGGTCCGGTTTGAACGGGCGTGGCGGGGTCGGGCGCGGGCCGCGCCTCGGGGTCAGGCAGCCTCGGCGAGGCTCGGCGCGTCGATCTCGGTGAGCGCCGCGATCAGGCCGCTGCGGTCGAACTTGGCCACGAGGTCGCTGATCGCGAGGCGGCGCGCCCGGTCCACGGTCTCGGCCCCGACCGCGGCCGAGAGCCCGATCACCGGCAGGCCGGCGATCGGGTGGCCGGCGGCGCGGATCGCCGCGACGAGGTCGAAGCCGCTGCGGCCCGGCATCTCCAGGTCCGTCACCACCACGTCGATCCGGGTCTCGCCCGAGAGGATGGCCATCGCCCGCTCGGCGCCCTCGGCCGCGATCACGCCGTAGCCCGCGGCCTTGAGCACCGGGGTCAGCATGTCGCGGAAGAAGGCCGAGTCGTCGACCAGCAGCAGGGTCCTGGCCACCTTCGTCGGCCGGCGGGGCCCGCGCGCCCAGTCGTCGTAGGCGAGCGGCAGGAAGTGGGCGATGTTGATGATGTCGGTGGCCCGGCCCCGCAGCACCGCCGAGCCGATCAGGTCCGAGCGTTCGGCCGCGATCTCGATGTCGAGGCGCTCCTCGACGATGTCGACGATCTGATCGACCACGAGGCCCATCGCCCGCTCGCCGTCCGAGAACACCACGAGCGCCTGGGTGCCCTCGGTGCGGATCTGGATGGTCTCGTCGGCCACCACCAGCGGCATCAGGCGGCCGCGGTACTGGATCAGCGGGCGGCCGCCGAGCCACTCGACCTTGGTGGCGTCGATCTCCTCGAGGCGCGTGACGAGGGAGAGCGGCACAGCCTTGAAGGCGCCGTTGCCGCCCTTGAAGACGAGGAGCGTCGTCTTGGCCTCGCCGGCCTCGACCTCCTCGGCCTCCATCTCGGCCGGGATCGAGCCGGCCTGGGCGCTCTGGCTGACCTGCCGGGCGACGCCGTTCGGATCGACGATGAGCACGACCGCCCCGTCGCCCAGGATGGTGTTGCCGGCAAACAGCGAGAGGTGCCGGAGCTTGGAGGACATCGGCTTCACGACGATCTCCTCCGTGTGGAAGACCTCGTCCACCAGGATGCCGAAGCGCTGGCGCCCGACCTGGGCCACCACTACGAAGCCCGTCTGGGTCTCGGCCTCGGTCGCCTCCTGCCCGAGCAGGCTCGTCAGCGTCACGATCGGCAGGAGGCGCTCGCGCAGGCGCAGCACCGGCGCGCCGTTGATGCGCTCGATCTTCTGGGCGGCGGCGGGATCGACCCGCACCAGTTCCAGCACCGCCACCTGCGGCACCGCGAAGCGGCTCTCGCCGGCCCGCACGATGAGGGCGGCGACGATGGCCAGCGTCAGCGGGATCTTGATGGTGAAGGTGGTGCCGCGGCCCGCCTGGGTGTTGATGTCGATGACGCCGCCGATGGTCTCGATGTTGGTCTTGACCACGTCCATGCCCACGCCCCGGCCCGAGACCGAGGTGACGGCGGCGGCCGTCGAGAAGCCGGCGTGGAAGATGAACTTGGCGACCTGGGCGTCGGTCATCTTCTCGACGTCGGCCTGGGAGGCGAGACCGCGCTCCACCGCCTTGCGGCGGATGGCGGCCAGATCCAGGCCCTTGCCGTCGTCGGCGATCTCGATCGTGATCGTGCCGCCCTCGTGGTAGGCGGCGAGCCGGATGGTGCCGCGGGCGGGCTTGCCGGCGGCCACGCGCGCGGCGGTCGATTCCAGGCCGTGGTCGGCGGAGTTGCGCACCATGTGGGTGAGCGGGTCCTTGATCACGTCGAGGACCTGCCGGTCGAGCTCGGTCTCGGCGCCGAGCATCACCAGCTCGATCTGCTTGCCGAGTTCGGCCGAGAGGTCGCGCACCACGCGCGGCAGCTTCTGCCACGCGTTGCCGATCGGCTGCATGCGCGTCTTCATCACGCCTTCCTGCAGCTCGGCGGTGACGTGGCTGAGCCGCTGCAGCGGCACCTTGTAGCTCGAATCCTCGTGGCGCCGGGCGATCTCGAGGAGCTGGTTGCGGGTGAGCACCAGTTCCGAGACCATCGTCATCAGGTGCTCGAGGGTATCGACGTTCACCCGGATGGTCTGGACCTTGCCCGGGACCTCGCCGCCCTCGGCGGCGGGCGCGGGGGCCTCCGCCTTCTGGGCGGCGGGCGCCGGGACGGGCGCAGGTGCGGGCGCCGGCGTGGCGGCGACCGGCGCGAGCGCGGCGGCGACCGGGGCCGCCACGGGAGCCGGCATGGAAGCGGGGATGGAAGCGGGGGCCGGGAGCGGAGCAGGCTCGTCGTCGGGACCGGGCGCGGCCAGGAAGGCGGCCTCCAGCTCGTCCAGGCTGACCTCGCCGGGCTTCAGCTCGCGCTCGACGGGTGGCGGCAGGACCGGCTCGGGCGG